>NZ_JAIWIH010000009.1:0-181155 GCF_052851135.1 Streptomyces sp. BRA346
ATCACCAGACGCCTCTTCGACATCGCCAGACCCTGCCCCCGAGGTCATGCCGATGTCTTGAGACACCCCATTCCGATGTCCTGAGCGAGCACACTGCCGCCCCTGCCAGACACACGTCGCCACGGTCACCGTGAGCCGCCCGACAACTGCCGCCGAGCGAGACCGCGGTGGCCGGGGCCGCGGTGGCCAGGGTGAGGGGGTTGGCCAGGGGGCTCGCCACGTGCATGGCGTGCCCGGCGCGCCGCATGGCGGGGACGGCCATGACGCTGCCCCCGACGCCGAGGAAGGCCGCGACCGCGCCGAGGACGGCCGACAACGGCCGCGGTCCCGCCGCCGGGTGCTCGGCCGGGTGATCGATGTGCGCGCGGGGGCGCAGGATTCCGGGCCGCAGCAGCAGGTCGTCGATGGTGATGGCCACGTACGCGACGTACAGCCAGAGGATCAGCGCCGGTGGCGCGAGGCGGGTGGCGAGCGCACCGGCCGAGGCAGCGACCGCCAGCAGGAGGAGCAGCGCTGTGCTCCCGCGGAGGGCGCCGAGCACGGGCCGGGGTGTGACGGCCGTGGCGCATCCCGCGTTGACCACCATCACCGCGGCCGAGGTGGCCGTCGCCACCCGCATCGCGTCCGGGCCGAGCGCGGCGTCCGCCCACACCACGACGGGGACCGCGGCGAACCCGCCGCCGACGGGGTGCGTTGCCGCGCTCCTGGTGCACGGGATCGCCGGGCGGACCCCGCTCCCCTTCCACCTCGCGATTCCGCCCTCCGCCGACCTGGCGGAACGGTGCCGGGAGTACCTGGCCGCACCGGACGTCGGCCAGCGGGCCCTCACCCGGCGCTTCCGCGCGGAGACCGGCATCACGACGTCGCTTCCGCCTCCACCGGCTTGGGGATGAGGAAGGACGTCACGAAGGCGGCGGCGATGAGTGCGGCTCCCGTGATGATGCCCGCACCGTAGCCGGTGGTGGACGTCTTGTCCGCGGGCTCGGCGGCGGTCTGCGCCGCGTAGACGAGGGCGAAGCTGAGGCCCGCGCCGAGGTTGAAGGCGCCCGCGTTCAGGCCGGGCAGGAAGCCGGGGTTCTCCTTCGGGGACAGGACGATGCCGAGCCCGTTGAGCACGATGTTGCCCACGCCCGCGTAGGTGATGCCGATGAGGATCGACGCCGCCAGGAGCAGCAGGCGGGAGTCGGCGCGCAGGGTGAGGAGCATCAGGGCGAGGGTGGCGGCCGCGCCGATGAGGCCGAGGCGCAGGATGCGACCGTAGCCGTGGGTGGCGGCGAGGCGACCGGCGAGCGGGCCCATGGCCAGGCCGGCGAGCGCGTACGGGATCAGGGTCCACCAGGCGGACTGTTCGGCGGTCATGCCGAAACCTGCCCGGGCGTCCTGGGCGAAGGCGGGGATCAGGCCGTTCATGACGGCGAACACGCCGGTCATGGTGAGCACGGTGGTCAGCAGCAGCGCCCAGGTGGAGCGCTGCCTGAGGTGGCGGGTGGCCACCAGGGGGTGGCTGCTGCGGTCCTCGGTGCGCCAGAAGAGGACGAAGGCGATGGCGGTGATGACGAACAGGGCGGCGACCAGCGGCCAGTTGGCGGCGGTGAGCTTCCCGGCCTCGTTCAGGGCGATCAGGGCCGCTCCGACCGAGACGACGAGGAGGGCGACCCCGGGCCAGTCCATGCGGCTTTCAGCCGCTGCGCCCTGGGTGGCGACCGACTCCGGGGTGAGGGTGGCGACCAGGACGGTGGCGAGCGCGGCGACGGCGGCCATGGCCCAGAAGATGGACGAGAAGCCGTGGTGGTCGGCGAGGTATCCGCCCGCGAGGGAGTCGACGCCGGCGACGCCTCCGTTGACGGCGGTGATGACGCCGAGGAGGGTGCCGTACTTCCTCGGCTCGTGGACCTCGTTGCGCAGCATGATCAGGCAGAGCGGCACGGTGGGTCCGGATACGCCCTGGATGACGCGGCCCGCGAACAGCACGGGGATGCTCCCGGCGAGCGCCGCCATCACACAGCCGACGGCCATCAGCGCCAGCATTCCGGCCAGGACCCTGCGTCGGCCGACGAGGTCGCCCAGGCGGGGCAGGAAGAGCGAGAAGAGGGCCGCCGAGGTGAAGAACGCGGTCTGGGTCAGGCCGACTTCGGCCGAGGTCGCCCCGAGGGAGTTCTCGATGCTCTTCAGCGCGGGGCTGAGCATGCTCGCGTTGAGCTGGAAGGCGAAGCAGGCCGTCAGGAGCGCTGTTACCAGCACCCAGATCCGGACGGGGCGGGTGCCGCCCGGTATGTCGGCCGGGGCGCGGACCGGTTCGGTGGAGGAGTGGGAGGAGGAGTTCATGCGCGTACGTCACCGATCCGCTCGAGGGCGTCCACGATCAGGTCCCAGAAGCGCTGGTGGTCCAGGTCGACCGCGACCTGGGTACGGCAGTCGTCGGGGGCGGGCGCGCGGAGGTCGGTGACGGTCATGCCGAGGGTGAGGGTGCCGGTGAGTTCGACGTCCACCGGGGCCTTGCGCACGGTCATGACGGTGGGGTCGATGACGTACGCGACGGCACACGGGTCGTGCACCGGGGGGTGCTCGAAGCCCTGCTCCACGAGGTACATGGCGCCGAAGAATTCCAGGAGTTCGTTGACGAACGTGGCGGGGGCGGTGTCGACGCGGGTGATGCGGTCGACGACCTCCGGGGTGGCGAGGGCCTGGTGGGTGAGGTCGAGGCCGACCATCGTGACCGGCCAACTCTCGTTGAAGACGATGTGGGCGGCCTCGGGGTCGATCTTGATGTTGAACTCGGCGACCGGGCTCCAGTTGCCCGTGTGGTAGCCGCCGCCCATCAGGACGACCTCGCGCACGCGCTGGGCGATGCGGGGCTCCTTGCGTACGGCCAGGGCGATGTTGGTCAGGCCCGCGGTGGGGACGAGGGTGATCTCGCCGGGCTCGTGGGCCATCACCGTGTCGATGATGAGGTCGACGGCGTGCCGGGGGTCCAGGGCCAGGGTGGGCTCGGGCATCGCGGGGCCGTCGATGCCGCTCTCGCCGTGGATCCCGTGGGCCGTCTCGACGGTGCGCACCAGGGGGCGGGCGCAGCCCGCGGCGAAGGGGACGCCGGTGATGTTCGCGATGCGGGCGACCGAGAGGGCGTTGCGGGTGACCTTCTCCAGGGTCTGGTTGCCGACGACGGTGGTGACGGCGACCAGTTCGACGTCGGGGTTGCCGTGCGCCAGGAGCATCGCGATCGCGTCGTCGTGCCCGGGGTCGCAGTCGAGGATGATCTTTCTCATCGGGTTCTCTCTGGAATCGTGTCGCACGTCGAGGTCCGCCGCAGACGAACGCCCGACCGCTCGGTGGGTGACATGAGGAGGCCCTCAGCCGTCGCTTTCGGTCCCACACCGTAACGCGATAGGGTCCGTCGCCTTTCACCGCATCACCTGGGGTGATGCGCCCCGATCCGTGTCGCACGAGCGTTCAAGCCTCCCGGCCTCCGCGCGGCGCATCCTGGACACCATCGCCTCACTCAGCGAAGGAAACACAGGAATGACCGGCACCATCTCGGCCGCACCGACGCCCCCTCACGGGACGGAACTGCGCGCCCTCCATGACAGCCGTGACGTGGTCCTGGACCCGCGGGACCAGGACCGGGTGGTCATGGCCCACCCCTTCGCTTCCGTACCGCTCGGCTTCTCCGTCATGGGGGCGCGCGCTGTGGTGGGGCGGCTGCGCCTGGGACTCGTTCGCCCTCCCCCATCTGCTCCGGGACGAGCCCGACGTCCTGGTCGCCACCCGCTGTCCGGCCTGCGACACCCCTCACGCCTGGGTGGTCGGCCGAGGCGCGCCCCCGCCGGGCGGCCAGGTGGCCTACTTCCTCGGACGGGCGTCGAGGCGGGCGATCACCTCCCCCAGGCCCCCGCCGCCGCGGCCCGCACCACGTAGTCCTCGAAGGTCCGGGGCGGCCGTCCCAGCAGGGTAGCGAGGTCGTCCGTCGTCTCGGCGATCAGCCCGCGCTCCATCATCACGAACATCTCGGCGACGTGATGGGCGTCGTCCTCGCTCAACCCCTCCTCGACCAGTGCCGCAACGTACTCGGCGGGCGAGATCTGACGGTACGTGAGCGGCCGCCCGGACGCCCGGGCGATCAGCTCGACGGCCTCACCGAAGGTGAGCGCACGCGGCCCGGTCAGCTCGTAGATCCGCCCGGCGTGCCGACCGGGCTCGGTCAGCACCGCGGCCGCGGCGTCGGCGACGTCTTCTACGTCGATGAACGGTTCGGGAACCGCACCGGCCGGGAGCGCCAGTTCCCCGGCGACCAGCGGGGCGTGGAAGACGTCCTCGTCGAAGTTCTGGGCGAAGTTCGACGGCCGCAGGACGGTCCACTCCAGCGCCGAGCCGCGCACGGCGTCCTCGGCCGACCGCATGTCCAGCCCGAACGTGGAGTCGCCCCAGGTGTCGGCGCCGTGCCCGGAGAGCAGGACCAGCCGCCGCACTCCGGCGGCCTCGGCCCGGGCCACGAACTCGTGCACCGGGCCCGGCACGCTCGGGGCGACCACGTAGACGGCGGCGATACCGCGCAGGGCCGCGTCCCAGCTGCCGGGGTCGGACCAGTCGAACCGGGTCCCGCTCGATCGGGAGGCGGCCCGCACCGGCGTGCCGCGCAGCCGCAACCGGGCGGCGATCCGCCGCCCCGTCTTGCCGGTTGCGCCGAGGATGAGAGTGGTGTCGTTGCCGTTGCTCATGACGCCGATTGAACATGGCCGAGTCGGACGATCCCATGGGCGAGAAGCCGGATCGCCTGTGTATGCGTCCAGCGGTATGCGTCTAAACTCGCCGAGGTGGACGCGTTCAGTGATCTGATCCGCGGGGTGCGAGCCCACGGCTCGTTGTTCGGCAGCTCGACCCTGACCCCGCCCTGGGCCCTGCACTTCGTGGACGGCGCGCCGCTGACCCTGTGCACCGTCCTCACCGGGGCGGGCTGGATCGTGCCGGAGGATCGTCCGCCCGAGCCGCTTCGCGCCCGCGAGACGCTCGTCGTACGCGGCCCCGCGACGTTCACCTTCGTCGACGAGGTCGGCACCCCGGCCGAACCGCTCGCATGCGGCGAGCACTGCGCGACGCCCGAGCAGGGCGGAACCCGGCACCGGCTGGGCTGGAACGACTGCGGCGAGGACGACGCCGGTGACGGCCGCGGTGCGACGACCCTGATCGTCGGCGCCTATCCGGCGCGCGGCGAGATCAGCCGCCGACTGCTGGACGCGCTGCCCGTCGTCCTGCGCGTGGACGCCGGGGGCACGGCCGACGCCGTGCTGGACCACGTCGCCGCCGAGGTCGCCGTCGACACCCCGGGCCAACAGGTCGTCCTCGACCGGCTGCTGGACTGGATGCTGGTCTGCACGCTGCGCGAGTGGTTCGACCGGCCCGGCGGCGAGCCCCCGGCCTGGTGGGCCGCCCAGCGGGACCCGGTGGTCGGCGGCGCGCTGCGCCTGCTGCACGCCGAACCGGCGGCGCCCTGGACGGTCGCCGCGCTGGCCGACCGCGCCGGGGTGTCGCGTTCGACGCTGGCCAAGCGGTTCGCCGACCTGGTCGGCGAACCGCCGCTGACCTACCTCACCCGCTGGCGCATGACGCTCGCGGCCGACCTCCTGGTCGAGCAGCAGGCCGCGACCATCGCGGACGTCGCCCGCACCGTGGGGTACGCCGATCCGTTCGGGTTCAGCGCGGCGTTCAAACGGGTACGAGGCGCCAACCCGAGCGAGTTCCGCCGCACCGCGACCGGTTCGAACGCCTGAATCCACACGCTTCAGGCGAGGAACGTCCGCGAGGTCGTGCTCGTGGGCACGCGGGCGGGTGTGCCTGGACTTCGTCAACACCCTGCGCGACCGGCCTGCTGTCCCCGGAGATACGACGCGTGGTAAATCCGTCAGGAGCGCGACCGGCATGCGCGTCGCTGACGACGTGCGATGCGGCCATACGCGAGGAACCCGAGGGTGGCGACCAGCAGATACGTGGGGACGAGCAGCACCGCGTCCGGTGTCGTCCGGTCCGCGGACCACCCCGCATCACGCTCGTCGCCTTCCAGCACCCGGTTGACGGTCAGAAAGGCGAGGTGCGCGCCGATCGTGGCCCACAGCGGAGCCCCGGCCACGGCCGTCCTGGCGGCTACGAGCATCAGGCCGAAGACGGTCAGCAGGACGAGATAGTCGGCCGGATGCTGCCCGGCCGGAGCCGGCCCGATCGGCGGGGGCTCCTCGCCGACCAGCCGCGCCACCCCGGCCTCCACCACCGTGGAGACACCAGGCACCAGCAGGAAGACAGCCGTGGTGCCCAGGGCCGAGACCGTCGCCCCGAACCGCTCGCGCAGTGACGTCCAGGCGTAGCCGCGCAGCGTGGTCTCCTCGGGCAGCGCTTCGAGGAGCAGCGCGACAAGCGCGTTGGAGAGGACGAAGCCGCCGAGGGCCGCGGGGTCGGGTCGCGCCCAGTCCAGCATCCCGGCGGTCGTGCCCGCGCCCAGCACGAGCGCCGCCGCGGCGACCGTGACGCCGACCCCGGTGAGGAAAGCGTGCAGACGCAGGCCCGCGTTTCCGAAACCGAGTGAACCGGGGCGCGCGGCACGAAGGATCAGGGGTACGGCCACAGCGCTGACGAGCGCTGCGGGGATCAGCCGAGCCGGTAAGCCGCCCACTCCGCAGGCGTCGGCGAGGGCAGGGCCGAGTCCGGTGCCGACACCGAGCGCCACGGCCATGACGAGGCCACCGCCCAGGGCCCGGGCCACGGCCCCGCTCCGGTCGGACGCGGATGCTCGGTGGCGAAGTTCGGACATGGTTCTCCAGGCTCTCGGCTCTCGGCTGGGCACCGCAGACGCTCTCCAGCCTCACCTGCCACCACGTCATGACCGTCGTCCTCGCGGAGGAAACGCACGTACATCCTTTGACGGAACACGTTCACCGCAAAAAACGTCAGCCTCAGGAGAGCAGGTCCGCGTCCGGTCGGCGCAGGCCGTCGAGGATGACGTTCATCAGGGGCCGTGCCGTGGATTCCCACTCATCCCGGTCCAGTCGGCCGAGGTAGGCGATGAGCAGCAGGACCCCGTGGGCGTCCACGTCCGTGCGGAGGGAACCGGCCGCCTTCCCGGCGTCCAGCAGTTGAGTGAGGGCGCCTTCGATGGGGTTGTGGCTGTGGGCGACGAGGTCCTGCCATGCCACCGGTTCGAGCGCCGCCAGGACGCCGCGTTTGGGGCGCGTGTTTCATCGCGGGCATCATCGCGGTGTCCCTGCTGTCCCGGCTGGCCCGCGCCTTCGAACTGCGCGTCACCGACATGGAGCTGGACGCGATGGCCGAGCGCTTCGTCCGGGACACCGCCACCCGCCGAATACGGTTCATCGCCAACGAGCCCGACAACCGCGACCCGGCCGAGTACCGCGACAAGACCCAGCAGATACGGGCCGACAACGACATCCCGGCGGAAGAGGACCTCGTCTTCGTCGAGGTCACCGTCCGCGACCCCTCAGACTTCGAATCCGCGGTGCGGGTACGGGGCGAGGTGCTGCACGGCCGCTACCGCGTCCTGACCCTCGACGGCTCCAGCATCCCCAACTCCCTGGCCGCCCTGCTGTTGCACGTACGCGACGAGACCGGGTACCGGCCGCACATCTACTTCGAGTGGACCGAGGGCGCCCCTTCGCCCAGTTGCTGCGCTTCTTCCTGTTCGGCCAGGGAGAGGTCGCCCCCGCCACCCGCGAAGTCCTCCGCGAAGCCGAACCCGACCGCGCCCGCCGTCCCCACGTCCACGTCGGCTGACGCGTTCCGCCCCTACGCGACCTCCTTGGGCGTCTTCGTCGTGTGACGCACGACGAGTTGAGGCGGCAGGGCGACGCTCCGCGGCTCCGTCTCCGGCCGCTCGATCCGCTCGACCGCGGCCTGGACCGCGAGTTCGGCCATCGCGGGAATGTCCCGGTGTAGCCACCGGCCACGACGCGGATCTCGCGGGCCAGGCCGTGGTCGGTCATCGCCTCGCGGTATCCGGTGCGACGGTCCTGCGCCCCCGGGTTGGTGCCGCCGTCGATGTGGGCGATGGCGCGGTGGCTCAGGTGACACTTCCGCACGGTGCGTGGGGGCTGACCGGGACCCGGCGTCCCCGCGCACGTTCACACGCCCACAGCGCGAGCCCCAGGCAGCTGAACGCGGCGCCCAGCGCACAGACGGCGCCCCAGCCCGCCACCGCGTAGAGGGAGGTCGCGGCGAGGGCGCCGGTGGCGCTGCCGATCGAGTAGAAGACCATGTATCCGCCGATCAACCGACTGCCCGCCTCCGGATGCAGTGCGTAGATCAGGGTCTGGTTGGTGACATGGACCGCCTGTACGGCGAGGTCGAGCAGGATCACCCCGACGGCCAGGGCCCAGAGCGAGCTGCGGGTGAAGGCCAGGGGCAGCCACGAGACGGCGAGCAGCGCCAGGGCGATGCCGGTGGTCCGCCGGGAGAGCCCGCGGTCGTTCAGGCGGCCCGCCACGGTCGCGGCCAGGGCACCGGCGACACCGATCAGCCCCAGCGCCCCGATCGCGCCGTGCGTCAGGAAGTACGGGGCCTCGCTGAGCGGCAGCGCGACGCTGCTCCACAGGGTGCTGAAGGCGGCGAAGATCAGCAGGCCGAACAGGGCCCGGAGCCGCAGCAGTCGCTCCCGTGCGAACAGGCTGACCGTGGAGCGCAGGAGCTGTCCGTAGCGCAGGGGTGCCGGCGGAGCGCCACCGTGGCGGGGCAGCACCCGGTACAGGACCAGGGCGAGCACAGCGGAGAGCGACGCCGAGGCGAGGTAGACGGAGCGCCAGCCCGCGAGATCGGCCATGAGGCCGGATGCGGTACGGGCGAGCAGGATGCCGATGACCACGCCGCTGGTGACCAGACCGACGACCCGTCCGCGCTCGGCGGGAGGGGCCAGTGATGCCGCGAAGGCCACCAGCGTCTGCGTGACGACCGCGAGAAGCCCCGTCGCGGCCATGCCCGCGAGCAGGATCGCAGCCGTATGGGCGGTGGCCACCACGGCCAGCGCCACCACCAGCAGCAGCAACTGGCCCACGATGAGCCGTCTGCGGTCGGCCACGTCGCCCAGCGGCACGAGGAAGAAGAGCCCCAGCCCGTATCCGACATGCGTGAGGGTGACCACGCTGCCGACCAGCGCCGGGCTCATGGCGAGGTCGTGACCCATCGTCACCAGCAGCGGCTGGGAGAAGTAGACGTTGGCCACCGCCGCCCCGCAGGCGACCGCGAACAGGATGACGACGCCACGGGACAGGACGAACACGGAACACTCCCCCACTGATGGTTTCATCTTGCTACCAGCGGTGGACGGTATCCCGCTTGGTAGCATGTTGCAACCATCGTGAGAGTGAGGAACGCGCCATGGTGACCAGGACACGCTTCGACGACAGCGCATGCCCCGTCGCCCGGTCGGTGGACGCGATCGGCGACTGGTGGTCCCTGCTGATCGTGCGGGACGCCTTCGACGGAAGCCGCCGCTTCGGGGAGTTCCAGCGCAGCCTCGGCGTGGCGAAGAACATCCTCGCCGCGCGGCTGCGCACCCTCGTCGCCGGTGGTGTCCTCGAATCCGTCCCCGCCTCGGACGGCAGCGCCTACCGCGAGTACGTGCTGACCCCGAAGGGCGAGGCGCTCTTCCCCGTCATCGTGGCCCTGCGGCAGTGGGGCGAACAGAACTTCTTCGACCCCGGCGAACCGCACTCGGAGCTGGTCGACCGCCGGGAGGGACACCCCCTCCGCGCCCTGGAAGTGCTGTCCGCGGACGGGCGACGGCTGCATCCCGGCGACACCACCGTGCACAAGGTGTCCGCGGAGTGATCGAGGCGCGGGGCAGCTCGGCTCCTTCAACTGAGCACTCAGCAAGAATCTTCCGGCACATGGCACCCTAGAAAAAACTTCTCCCTCGACAGCAGCCATTGCGGGGTAACAACGCAAACACCTTTGGGGAATTTCCGCCTAGCCTTCCCTCGCAGAGCAAGAAATGCGAGGGGGATCGATCGATGGACATGACGACGCTGGCGGCCTTCCTGGCAGTGGATCTGCTGCTGGTGTTCACCCCGGGTGCCGACTGGGCGTACGCGATCTCGGCCGGGCTGCGGGACCGGTCGGTGGTTCCGGCGGTCGCCGGGCTGATAGCGGGATACGTCGGGTACACGCTGCTCGCCGTCGCGGGCCTGGTGGTGCTCGTGGCGAGTTCGGCGACCGTGCTCACCGTGCTGACCGTCGCCGGGGCGGGCTATCTGGTGTGGCTGGGCTGCGGCGTACTGCGGCAGCCCGCGACGCTGACGGCGTCCGATGAGGCCATGGGGTCCTCCCGCTTGCAGATCATGCTCAAGGGGATCGGGATCAGCGGCCTGAACCCCAAGGCGCTGCTGCTGTACTTCTCGCTGTTTCCGCAGTTCATCAACCCCGCGGGTGTTTGGCCGGTCGCCGCGCAGACCGGTCTGCTGGGCACGCTCCACATGACGGCCTGCGCCCTGGTCTACCTCGGCGTCGGCGTCCTCGCCCGCACGGTCCTGAAGACCCGGCCCTCGGCGGCCCGGGCCGTCACCCGGGTCTCCGGTGCGATGATGATCGCCATCGGTGTGTTCCTACTGGCGGAACGCCTGGTCGACTGACGAGCCCCCGTTCACCGATTCCGCCTACGTCAACGAGGAAGCCGGGCCGGTCGTCTTCGTGTGCGTCGTCACCGGCGCCTCGGGAGTTCCGCCGTCCCCCGGCTCCCAGGAACGTCGCGATGACGGAGGCACAGGCGACCGCGGCGATGCCGAGCCACTGCGGCCACGCGAGCCGCTGGCCGCGGATGAGGAGTCCGAACAGGGCACCGGCGGCGGGTTCCAGGCTCGTCAGCACGCCGAACACACGCGGTGGGATCCGGCGCAGCGCCTCCAGGTTGACCGAGTACGGCAGCACGCTGGATGCCACCGCCACCACGGCGGCCACCCACAGCACATGGGGTCCAGCAGGGCGCTCCCGGCGCGGGCGACGCCGAACGGGGTGCTCAGCAGCGCCGCCCACAGCACCGCCAGCGCCAGGCCCTGGCCGCCGCTGAGGCGTCGCACCGTGCGGGCGGAGACCAGGATGTAGCCGCCCCAACAGCCCGCCGCCACCGCGGCCAGGGCCAGGCCACCGGGGTCGAGGGGGACGCCGCCCCCGCCGAGCAGGAGGACACCGGCGCCCAGCTGGTCCGCGAGCTGGCGGGCTCCGCCGCATGGACGCGCAGCTGCGGCAGTTTCGACGTGTCCGTCGGCAAGGCCGCGCTCAGCCACCACTTCTCGGTCCTGCGCGGCGCCGGTCTGGTGGAACAGCGCGACCAGGGGCCGAGGCGGGTCAACCGGCTGCGCCGCGAGGAGTTCGACGCGCGCTTCCCCGGGCTGCTCGACCTGGTCCTCGGCCCCGACGGCGCCCCTTAGCCGACGGCCGCCACGGGGTCGCGGTCCGTTCCGGCCGTTGCCTCCGGGCCGTCGCCCGCGGGCTTCTCACCGGAGGCGGGCCCGGCCTCGGGACCGGAGGGGTACGGGATGTCGCCGCGGAGGACGGCCTTGGCACGGTCCTCGTCGAGCTGCCCCTCCCATTTGGCCACCGCCAGGGTGGCGACGCCGTTGCCGACCAGGCTGGTCAGGGCGCGGGCCTCGGACATGAAGCGGTCGATGCCGAAGATGAGCGCCAGGGCGGCGACAGGTACGTGCGGAACGGCGCTGAGGGTAGCGGCCAGGGCGACGAAGCCGGAACCGGTGACCCCGGCGGCGCCCTTGGAGGTGAGCAGCATGACGGCGAGCATGGACAGCTGCTGGGTGAGGCTGAGGTCGATGCCGAGAGCCTGGGCGAGGAAGACCGAGCCCATGGTCAGGTAGATCGCGGTGCCGTCCAGGTTGAAGGAGTACCCGGCGGGCAGCGTGATGCCGACCACCGGCTTGGAGGCGCCCACGTGTTGCAGCTTGCCCATCATGCGCGGCAGCACCGGCTCGGTGGACGAGGTGCCCAGGACGATCAGCAGCTCCTCCCTGATGTAGCGGAGGAAGGGCAGCAGGCGCAGGCCGTTGATACGCATGACCGTGCCCAGGACGACCACGACGAAGAACAGCGCGGTGAGCCAGAAGGAGCCGACCAGCAGAAAGAGGTGGCTCAGCGTGTCCAGGCCGTAGTTGCCGATGGTGAAGGCCATGGAGCCGAAGGCACCCAACGGGGCCAGCCGCATGATCCAGCGGATGAGCGTGAACAGGACCTTGGACAGCTTCTCGATGCTCTGGGCGACCCCCAGTCCCGCCTCGCCACTGGCGTGCAGGCCGAAGCCGACCAGCACCGAGATCAACAGCACCGGCAGGATCTCGTGGCCGGTCAGCGCGCTGAGCAGGGTGTCCGGAATCATGGCGAGGACGAAGCCGGCGAAGCTCTCGTGGCTCGCGGTCGCCTCCGGCGGCAGGCCCTCGGTGGAGAGGGTGGAGGTGTCGACGTGCAGTCCGCTGCCGGGCTGGACGATGTTGACGACGACCAGACCGATCACCATGGCGACGGTGGTGAGCACCTCGAAGTAGAACAGCGCCTTGAGGCTGACCCGGCCGACGGCGCGCGCGTTGCCCATGGAGGCGATGCCGTGGACGACGGTGCAGAAGATGATCGGCGCGATCATCATGCGCACCAGCGCGATGAAGCCGTCGCCGAGGGGCTTCAGATCGGCCCCGAAGGACGGCCACAGCCAGCCGACGGCAGCCCCGGCGACGACGCCGATCAGGCATTGGACGTAGAGCAGGGACAGCAGCCGGCGGATGCGGCGCGGTGGAGCGGTGGCGGTACCCGGGGCGGCGTCGTTGCGGCTCATGCGGGGCGTCCTTCCAGGACGGGAACGAGAAGTTCGGCTCGGGCGATGCGGCGGGCGGCACGGTGCAGCAGCACCGTGGGGGACGCGCCGTCCGGCGCGGGGACGGTTCGGGCGGTGATGACCCCTGCCGGGGTGCCCAGGCGCAGCGTCCCGTCGGCGGTCTGCCGGGTGACGCGGTGGGCGAGGGTGCCGGGGATGGCGGCTGCGGTGGCCAGCGCGACGGCCGAGGTGAGACCGATCGCCGGGTGGGGCGCGTGCATGGAGACCATGCGTACGGCCAGGTCGTACTCGTCTTGACTGATCAGGGTGCCATGAGTAGTGCGATATGAGGCAGAGCGGGCGACGACGCCGACCTTCGGCACGGCGTGGCTGACCGGGTCGCACTCGTCGGCCAGGCCCATGGTCAGGGCGGCCTGACGGCGCAGCGCGGTGAGCGCGGGCACCGCCGTGGCGAACTCGGCCAGGGACTCGGTGCCGTCGAGGCCGAACGCCTTGGCCTCGAACAGCGCGGCCGGGGCTCCGGCGTCGACCAGGGACACCTCGACCGGACTGGCGGGCGCGGTCAGGGTGTCCAGGGCGCGGCCGGTCGGCAGGGCGCGGCCCGTGCTCGTACCCGCGGGGTCCTCGAAGCCGAGCAGGACCGGCACGCCGAGCGCGGCGGTGCCCGGCACCGCGGCCGTGCCCTCGTCGGGGACCGTGCCGCCGGGGGTGGGGATGGTGCCCGTGAGGCGGGCCCCGGTGTTGACGTTGAGCATCCGCACCGTGGCGGCGTCCGCCGTGATCGGCACCAGGCCGTTGTGGACGGCGTACAGGGCGACGGCGGTGGCGCAGTTGCCGCAGTTGCTGGTCCACTCCACGCTCTCGTCACCGATGCCGACCTGCGCGAAGGCGTACTCGACGTCAATGCCCGGCTCTGCGGATGTCCGGACGATCGCCGCCTTGGAGGTGGTGGAGGAGGCACCGCCGACGCCGTCGATCTGGCGGGGGTCGGCGGCGTTGTAGGCGGCGAGCAACAGGGTGTCGGCGTCCACGCCGGTCGCCACCACCTCGTGGTGGTCGAAGATCCAGCACTTGCTGGTTCCTCCGCGGATCATCTCGCCCTGGAGACGCAACACAACAGACTCCTCGTGGAAACTCCGACGGCACTTCCGTGCGGGGTGTGATCCACGGTGGGCGCAGAGAGCGTGAAGTACAATCTCGGAAATCTGCACGGGTATTAAGTTGAGGTTAATGCTGGAGGTGGCACGGTGCTGGACGTGCGGCGCATCCTGCTCTTCACCGAGGTCGCCCGCCGGGGCTCGGTCACCGCCACCGCGCGGGCGCTCAACTACACGCCGTCAGCGGTGTCCCAGCAGGTCAGCCGACTGGAGGCGGAGGCGGGGCAACCACTGCTGGAGCGCCATGCGCGGGGCGTCACGCTCACCGACGCGGGACGCGCGCTCGCGCTGCGCGGGGAGCGGATCGAGCGGGAACTGACGGCCGCGGAGAACGAGCTCGCCGACTTCGCGGGACTCCGCGCGGGCACCCTCCGCATCGGCACCTTCCCCACCGTCGGGGCCTCCCTCCTCCCCCGGGCCGTGATCGCCTTCCGGGAAGCACACCCCGACGTACGGCTGACCGTGCGCAGCGCCCGCATCGCGGGCCTGTGGGCGATGCTGGAGAACCGGGAAGTCGAGATGTCCCTGATGTGGGACTACGACTGGAACCGCATCGACCGCGAGGACATCGTCGTCACCTCACTCGCCGACGACCCCCCGGCCCTCCTCGTCAGCAAGGACCACCCCCTCGCCGACCGCCCCGTGGCCGCCCTCGCCGACTTCGCGAACGACCCCTGGATCACCCGCGCCGACCACCACCCGGTGGCCGAGGCCCTCGCCCGCAGTTGCCACACGGCCGGTTTCGAGCCGCAGATCGCCTACGAGGCCCACGACTACCAGGAGGCCCAGGCCATGGTCGCCGCCGGAATCGGCGTCGCCCTCGCCCCCACCCTGGCCCTGGAAGGCATCCGCGGCGGCGTCAGCGTCCTGCCGCTGCAACCCCCCGCCCCGGTGCGCCGCATCCTCCTCGTCCGCATGGCCGACCACGCCCTCACCCCCGCAGCCCAGGCCTTCGCGGGCTTCCTGCGCGACAGCGCCACGGCCGGCCGGCGCGTACCGCCGCCGTGACGACCACGCCCCGGCACCACGCTCATCGGCGGCGCCGTGATCGAGCCGTCATTCGGCCACGTAGGTGCGGTACACCCACTCGAATACCAGGAGATCATCGCCATCACGATGCGTCCACGTGGCGCCGGTCGACTTGCAGTGCTCGTAGCGGTTCTCGATGAAGAGCTTGAACGTGTCCGTCGTGTTCTCGACGTAACGGACCCTCTCTCCCTCAGGAACGCCGGAACCACCCCGCAGAACAACGTTAGGCCGCACACTCATGAAAGGCTTCCCTCCGTCTCGGGCACCTGTTCTTCCACCGTCAGTCCATGGCCGCCGGAGCGCGTGTACACGAGTATTGAGGGGCGGACTAAGTCCGCACTCTCTCCGATCTCATTCCTTCCTTTCCACTCTCACCAGGGGGCCGTCCCCGGTCTGGTACCACGGCGCCGCGGCCCCGAGGCGGGCGCGCGCGTCGGCCTCGTCCACGCCACGGATCAGGCAGTGGATCCGTGCGGAGGTGGTCCGCAGCAGATCCCGCAGCAGGAAGGAGCCGAGGAATCCGGTGGCGCCGGTCAGCAGGACGTGCCGGGGCTCGGCGATGGTCCGAACGTTCTCCGTGGCGACGATGTCCGGTGCGGGGACCGTAGCGACGATGTCCGGTGCGAGACGGACCTCGGCGGCGAAGTCGGCGGTGTCCTCACCGCTCTCCGGGTCTCCGGCCAGATCGGCCAGCAGCAGGCGCCGCTGCGCTGCTTCGTCCAGTCCGGCCAGACCGTCGAGGCCGCGGCCCGTACCGACGAGCTCTTCGGCGGCCGCTGCCCGCGGCCGGTGCCGGACCCGCGTCAGTGCGCGCAGCACCACGGGCTGATGCGGATGGGTGCGTGCGGCGGCCAGATCCACCGGCAAGGCGATCACCGCGGGGTGGGCGGCGCCCGCCACGGTGTCGAGCAGCGCCATGCCCCGTGAACTAGCGGAAAACAATGGCCTATTCAGACCTGTTAAGCCCTGGCATATGGCTTAGATCTTGCCCCCGTCATGACCATCGAGGAGTTATTGGTTAATTTGCGGACACTATGTCCATTTCACATTATGCCTCGACTGAGGGACCTGCCCTACCGGAAATCAGTGGCACGCTGCGGTGAACCCTAGTAACAATCGTTGGGATCGGATGCATGTCGCGGTCGGCTTTCGCCACATTGCCCCGGTTGCCGCCCACAGCGGTCGCCGCCACACAGAACGCCCCCGCCGGCATGGGTCTCGTTCAAGTGCGACGCACCCGTGACGCCGCGAAGGCACGGCTGCGACGGGGCGGGTGCGAACCTGCGGCCACCATGCCTGTGCACATGAAGGTCCGCACTCCGCGCCCGACGACACCGGCGGTGTCCCCGGTGCGCGATCCACGCATGCGGAGCGGAGCGGAGGGGTCGGACCTGCGAGGGCCGACCGCGCGTGCGTCGGGCTCGGCCGTGGGTCCCGGCCCGTCGGCCGGGAACGCGGCGGTGGCGGCGGCCATGGGTGGGGCGCCACCGGGTGCCGGGCCGGGCCCGTCCTGGTGGGGCGGGCAGATGGTGCCGGGCGGGCAGGATCTGATCGGTAACCAGGCCGTCGCGGCTCAGGCGGGTGCGCTGCCCGCAACTCAGCAGTCCCCCTCGGCAGAGCAACGGCTCCCGGCACAACAGCAGTTGACGCAAAAACCGGACGCGAAGAAGCCGGAGCCGAAGCCCGTCCGGAAGGCGAAGGCCCCGCCCGCACCTCGCCCGGCCCAGAAGGACCAAAAGGACGCGAAGAACGCCGAGGGCCGGCCCGAGAAGGGTGCGAAGAACAAGGAAGCGACGGGCCCGCGGTCTCCGGGCGCGGACCCGAAGTTCCAGGCGTTGAAGAAGGACGTCGCGGCCAAGAAGCAGCGGATGGCGTCGAGCCACCCGCCGCCCGCCGCGGAGGCCCGTGCCGCGCAGGGAGCCGCGGTGCCACCGGCCGACGACCAGGAGGCCCGCGGCAAGGCGGCGCACGCGGAGGACATGGACGCCGCTCAGCCGAAGGAGT
This sequence comes from Streptomyces sp. BRA346, assembly GCF_052851135.1. Classification (NCBI taxonomy): domain Bacteria; kingdom Bacillati; phylum Actinomycetota; class Actinomycetes; order Kitasatosporales; family Streptomycetaceae; genus Streptomyces; species Streptomyces sp. BRA346. Next base: position 17,014 of record NZ_JAIWIH010000009.1, read on the forward strand.
TCGACAAGCAGTCGTTCATCGCCGCGGTGGAGAAGGCCATCAAGGACCGGGCCCCGAAGAACCTGGACGAGGCCGACAAGTTCGGGGAGTCGGGCAAGGCGGAGGAGGTCAAGACCGAGGTCCAGGGCAAGGTCGGTGAGGGCAAGGACGCCGCGGGCCAGGAGATCGCCGACACCACCGCCGCCACGCCGGAGCCCGCCCCGGACGCCAAGGAGGTCGTGCCGCTGGCGGCGGACTCGGTGCCGGGCAGACCGGGGGCCCCGAATCCGAACCAGGCCGCCCCGGACGCGTTGCCGAAGTCGGCCACGGACATGTCGGCCGGGCCGGACCAGGTCAACCAGCAGATGGCGTCGGCGCAGGTCACCGAGCAGCAGCTGTCGATGAAGAACTCGCGCGAGCCCGCGTTCGACAAGGCGGTGCGGGACAAGAAGACGATGGAGGCCCACTCGGCGGCCGCCCCGAAGGAACTGCGCGCCGACGAGGCCGCCGAGCTGAAGAAGGTCAAGGCGACGGCCGCCACGAGCGGCGCGGCCGCGATGGGTGCCCTCCACGCCACGCGGGTCGCCACCGGGCAGCGGGTCACCACCGGCAAGCAGGGCGCGAAGGGCCGCGACGAGGACAAGCGGACGAAGGTCACCGCCCTGCTCCAGAAGGTGTTCGACGACACCAAGGGCGACGTCGAGGAGATCCTGTCCGGCCTGGACAAGAAGGTCGACTCCCAGTTCACCAGCGGCGAGAAGCGGGCGAGGGACCGGTTCACCGACGAGCACACCCGGGGCATGGACGAGTACAAGTCCCGCCGCTACTCCGGGCTGCGGGGCAAGGCCCGCTGGGTCAAGGACCTGTTCGCCGACCTCCCGGAAGAGGCCAACCGGATCTACGAACGCGCGCGGGACAACTACCTGACCGCCATGCGCCAGGTCATCTCCGACGTCGCCGACACGGTCGAAGGCGAGCTACGCCATGCCAAGGACCGTATCGCCAAGGGCCGCAAGGACCTCCAGCACGCGGTCGACACCCTGCCCAAGGACCTCCGCGCCATCGGCAGGGAAGCGGCCGCGGACTTCCAGGGCAAGTTCGACGAGCTGACGGACACGGTCAACGACAAGAGCACCGAACTGGTCGACACCCTGGCCACCAAGTACACCGAAGCGGTCAAGTCGGTCGACGCCGAGATCGCGGCGGAGAAGGAGAAGAACAAGGGCCTGGTCTCCAAGGCCGCCGACGCCATCGGCGGCGTCATCGACACGATCAAGGAACTCGGCCGCCTGTTGATGGGCGTCCTGCGGAAGGCCGCATCGGCGGTCGGCCTGATCCTGAAGGACCCGGTCGGCTTCCTCGGCCGGCTCATCACCGGTGTCGGCGGCGGGCTCAAGCTGTTCATGAAGAACGCGGGCCGCCACCTCCAACAGGGTGTGCTGGCCTGGCTGCTGGGCTCCGGCGTCACGGCGGGCCTGATACTGCCGACGAGCTTCGACGTCCTCGGCATCCTGGTGATGATCGCTGGTCTGCTCGGGCTGTCGTGGCCGAACATCCGCGCCCGCCTGGCCCGCAAGGTCAATCCGAAGACCATGGCGGCGGCGGAAACCGGCAAGGACGCGATCCCGATCGTCGTGGAGGCCAAGAGACGCGGCGTCGCGGGCCTGTGGTCGGACCTGAAGTCGCGGGTCGGGGACCTGAAGAAGGACCTGATCAGCAAGCTGGTGTCCTACCTGCTGCCGACGATCATCATCGCGGGCGTGACATGGATCGTGTCGCTGTTCAACCCGGCGTCGGCGTTCATCCGCGCCTGCAAGATGATCATCGACATCGTCCGGTTCATCGTCACGCAGGGCCGACAGATCATCGAGTTCGTCAACACGGTCCTGGACGCGGTGATCGCCATCGCCCGCGGCGGCACCGGCGGCGTTCCGGCACTGGTGGAACGCGCGCTGGCGCGGTCGATCCCCGTCCTCATCGGGGCCCTGGCCGCGATCCTCGGCATCGGGGGGATCGCGGGCAAGGTCAAGCAGATATTCCAGGCCCTCGCCCGACCGGTGAACCGCGCCATCGACTGGGTCATCGACAAGATCACCGGCCTGCTCAGGAAACTGGCGGCCAAGCTCAAGCCCAAACGGAAGCGGCCCAAGCGCCCGCAACATCGCCGCAGGCCCACGAGACCGAGAAGGCCGCGCAGACCGACGAAACCGAAGCGACCGCGCAAGGCGAAGAAGCCGGACCGGCCGAAGAACCGCAAACGCAAGGACCGCCGCACGGAGCAGGACAAGCGGCGCGCCCTGGACGCCGCCATCCGCGACGCGAACCGGCTCATCGGCGCCGAGGACGCCACGGTCAAGTCGGTCCGCAAGGGCCTGCCGGGCATCAAGCGCCGACACCGCCTGAAGTCGATACGGCTGGTGGAGACCGGGGAGCTTTACGTCATCAAGCTGTCCATCAACCCGGTGGGCGAATCGAAGAAGGAGGACCTGGGTTTCCCCTACGAGCTTCTCGGCCCGACGCAGGCGCTCATCATGCAGGACGTCAGCCAAGTGGAAAGCAACCTGCACCCGATCGAGAATCCCGTGGAGGAGAAGCACCCGGCGGCCTTCGTCATCAACATGGTGGCCATTCCGGAGGAGATACGGAACAACCCGGCGGTCGCCTCTCGATACCTCACCGAGGCATGGGCGGGTTCGACGGAGAAAGATGTGGCGCCGCTCCGGACCGCGGTCATCATCGGTGTCAATTCCGTCGAGCTACTGGTTCCGAAGGACGGCAAGGGCAAGCAGGCGGTCATCGCCGCGGTGCGCACCATCAAGGGCCCGCCGGAACTGCTCATGGCGGCGTTCGGCTTCACCTGGACGCCCAGGTGGGTGAAAACCAAGCGGGGCAGGAAGCCGGTGGAGATCGAGACGTTGCGCGAGGCGTACAAGAACCTGGACGCCGAGGGCAAGAAGGAAGCTCAGCGCAAGGAAGAGGAAGGACTGCGCAACGCACAACTGCCCATCGGTCTCTTCCGGGGGAAGGTGTTGAAGTCCACCTACACCCAGGACGCGAAGGGCATTCTCAGCAAGGCCAACAAGCAGGTGCACGTTTTGACCCAGGATCCGGACAGCACCGCGACCGCCCCGAAGGGGCGCGGTGTACTCGCCGCATACGACGAGATCCTGCGGACCATCAAGAGCGACCCGACAATGATCATCGGCGGCTACGACTTCGAACGGTTCGACTGGAAGACGACCGATCCGCTCACGGTTCAGTTGACGGTGCTCGCCAACAGGATCGACCGCGCCATCCGGGTCGCCATCAGCAAACGGCATCCCGACCTGCTGTACCCGTCCGAGCCGAGCACACTGGTGAAGGTGTGGGACGAGAACACCGGGTTCGACATCTTCGAGCGTATGGATCACATGGGAATCAAAGCAGTCCGAGAGGTTCTTCCCTTCGGCGTGGGCCCGCTGGAGGGACACCATTTCAAGAAGTGGCTGCAAGAGCTGCTGGAAGGCAACTTCTCGGTGCTCTACGACCCGCGCGCATCCGTCAGCACCGACCCGAAGCCGGAGCGCCCGGAGCGCGGGTTCGTGCTACGCGTAGAGGACATACTGCGAGCCATCAGGAACAAGGGTAAACCGGCGTACGCTCTGACCCTTCAGGCCCAGACAACGGCAAGCGCACGGCAGCTGGCCAGCGCGGTATTCATGGCGAATACCAAGATCGGTGCGCCTGGAAGAATACAGGCGGTGGTCTTCAGCCATGTCGAAAGAGTCGTCATCCTGATGTCCGAGAATCCAGGGATGACTACTCGTAATCCCCGGATCCGGCAAATCCTGCGGGAGATGGCCGAGGCGGTGAAGAAGGAGGCGGGAGCGACCGATACGCAGGCGAACAAGGATCTCGGGAAGGCCTTGACGACGGCGCACGAGGTCGCACGTGACATCATCGCCGCGCTGACGTCGAAGAAACTCAGGCAGACATGGGCAGAACTCAGCCGAGAGCTGCGGAGGATCGAGCGCGAGCACAGCCGCGGGCAAGGCCCCGGACAGGGTGCGAGATAGGAGTTCGCCAGATGGCCGACGAGTTCGAACAGCTGAGGATCGAGGCATCGAGCCGCGAGTACGGCCCGATGGCCCGCCTGGCACGAGCGCTGCACGAGGCCGCGGTGCCCCCGGAGCAGGTCCTGCGCGAGTGCTACGGCGTCGGCTTCCCCCGAGAGGTCTTCGTCATCGCGGCGGCCAACCCGTACACGCTGGGCCTGCTGGCGAAGTGGGCCAACCAGCCGTGGCAACTGGCCGTAACCCTGGACCGAGGTGGCCCGGCGCCCCGAGCCGACACGTACGAGCCGGACGAGCGGCGCCTCCGCGCCCTCGACCCCGACCTGCTCCCCCTGGTGTTCCTGATCCCCTCGGGCATCGGCATCGAGGACCCCGACCTGGTGCTCTGCTACCGCCTGACCGAACTGGCAGCAGGCAGATCAACGATCTTCGGCATCCGCGAGGAAGCCACAAAGCCCTCCGAAGCCCCCCAACGCGGCGACTCTCTCCTGGCTGTCCTGCACAAGCACCACGCGGATTACCTGCGCGAGTTGGAAGAGAGGTCGAAGAACACGGCAGGCAAGGGGGAGTACGACGTGGTGCATCCGGAAGAGCTGAGAGTGGCCAGAGCCATGGTGGATCGGATGGAGACCTTCCAACACGAAACAGGGACCTGACCGGTTCCCGGGCGGGGGGCGGCCTCTTCGGCCCGGCCCCTGCCTCAACCCCGCGCGGCGGCCGCCGCCTCCAGCAGGGGCCACCCGTCGACCTCCACGGCCCGCCGTTCCCCCGGCTGCCACCCTCGGACCGACGCCGCGTCGAGCAGGGCCCGGACGGCGCCGGGTTCGTGCAGGTTCAGGGAGCCGCCCCGGACGTATCCCACGTCCCCCGAGCCCAGGGGAAACCCGCCGGGGACGTACCGGCCCGGCCCTTCGGCGAACACGATGCGCAGCGGGCCGCCGGTGTCGGCCGGCTGCGGGTACAGCGTGAGGGTCTCGCGGCAGTCCGCGGCCCGGCCGCTCTCCAGCACGCGGTGGCTGTGGCGGAGCGTCCACAGGTAGGCGCGCCCGTCGGCGACCAAGCGGCGGGGCTTCCTCGGATGGCGGGGCACGGAGCCGAGGGTACGCGGCCTAGGAACGCCCTCGCGTCGCCAACGCAACGCCCGTCCCGATCCCTGCGATCACGAGCCCGATCCCACCGAAGATCAGCGGCAGCAGCCACAGCGAGAGGAAGCCATTGATCCGCGCGTCCTCGGGGGAACCCGGGTGGTAGAGCACCTCGACCCGCTCACCCACCTCGTACGACGGTGGGTTGGATCCCGTGGAGTCCTCGAACTTCCTCGGCGCGCCGTCCGCCGACGTGAACTCGACCACCGGGTACGCCGCGGGCTTGTCGTCCGCCTGCGTCCTGCGGGATGCGACGTCGTCGTTCCGCCACTCCAAGGACACCACGGTCCCCCGGGCACGTTTCGCATCCGCCAGGAACGACGCCGACACCCCCGCGAGGATCAGCCCGATGACCAAGAACAGCGCCCCGAACGCGATCACCACGAACGTGATCCGCCGGCGGCCAACCCGCCCACGTACCTGAAACCTCACGACGTCCCCCTCACTTGTCCGGTGTGAGAGGGACGTTATCCCTGACTTCCCGGTCGCCATGCTCCCGCCCCCCGGCGGCGACACGAAGGACGGCAGCAGTCGCCGGTGCGGACGCGGGGACTCAGCCCTTGACGGCGGAGCTGGCCACGCCCTGGACGAACCAGCGCTGGAAGAAGGCGAAGACGATCAGGACGGGCAGGACGAGGAGGACGCCGAAGGCGAGGATCTGGCCCCAGTCCGGGGGCTCCTGGCCCTGGAAGACGCTCATTTCCAGGGGCAGGGGGCGGACGGAGGGGTCGGAGACCATCAGGACCGGCCAGAGGAACGAACCCCACTGCATGAGGAAGGTGAGGATGGCGACCGAGGCGAACACCGGCTTCGACATCGGCACGATGACCGCGAAGAACGTGCGCCAGGGGCCGGCGCCGTCCAGCCGGGCCGCCTCCTCGATGCTCGGCGGGATCGAGCGGAAAAAGGTGTGGAACTGGTAGATCGAGAAGGCGTTGGCGATGAACGGGACCGCCTGGATGAAGACGGTGTCGCGCTGGTCGTTGAACATGTAGAAGAGCGGCACGGCCACCGACTCGAACGGGACCAGCATCAGCAACAGCACGAGCGTGAAGACGGTTTCCCGGCCGCGCCACTTCAGCCGTGACATGCCGTACGCGGCCATCGAGTTGACGAAGAGGCCGCCGGTCACGACCACGAACGCGACGAGCAGTGAGACACCCATGAAGCGCCAGAAGTAGCCGGTGCTGTCGGAGTTGAGGGCGTCCAGGACGGTCGCGTAGTTGTCGAAGGACAGGTGGGTGGGGAGGAAGCCGGTCAGGCCGTTCAGCACCTCGTCCGAGGGCTTGAGGCTGCCCAGGAGCAGGTACAGGACGGGCAGCACGAAGATGAACGCCAGGACACCGAGGACGGCGTAGTCGGCGAAACGGCGCAGGGGCGCGCGGGACGCGCGGGGCGTGGCCATCGTGGGTCAGTCCTCGTTGTCGGGCCGGACGAGGCGGCGCTGGATGAGGGTCAGGGCGACGACGATCAGGAAGAAGACGACCGTGATCGCGGACGCCTGGCCGATGTTGTTCTGGTCGAAGGCGGTGGTGACGGCCTGGTACATGACCGTGCGGGTGGCGTCCTCGTCGAGACCTCCGCCGTGGATGAGGACGTAGACCTGGTCGAAGACCCGGAAGGACAGCACGGAGGTCAGCATGGCGACGAAGACGAGGGTGCCGCGGATGCCGGGCAGGGTGACGTGGCGGAACTGCTGCCACCGGGTGGCCCGGTCGAGTTCGGCGGCCTCGTAGAGCTCGCCGGGGATCTGCTGGAGCCCGGCGAGCAGGATGACCATCTGGAAGCCGACGCCCTGCCACACCGACAAGACGATGATCGAGGCCATCGCGGTGGCGCCGTCGCCGAGCCAGTCGAAGGCGCCCCAGTTGCCGAAGCTCACCGTGTGCAGCGCGGAGTTGAGCAGACCCTGGTCGCTGCGGGCGAGGATGAGCCGCCAGATCACGGCGACCAGCGTCATGGGGAAGACGACCGGCATGAAGAACAGCGACCGGAACAGCCCGATCGCCTTCAGCTTGCGGTTGAGCAGGATGGCCAGGGCCAGCGCCAGGGCCGTCTGGAGCGGTACGACGACCGCGGCGAAGGTGAGGTTGTTGAGCAGGGCCCGCAGGAACGGGCCGGACAGGTCCGGGTCGGTGAACAGGCGCCGGTACTGCTCGATCCCGAAGAAGGTGGGCTCCAGCGGGGAGCCGAGGCGCACGTTGTAGAAGGAGAGGACGACGGCGTAGCCGAACGGGATGCCGACGAAGGCGATGAGTCCGGCGACGGCGGGCGTGGACATGAGCAGTCCGTGCGCCCAGTCCCGGTTCTTGCGCACCGGCCGCGAGCGTTTCACGGAGCTCACGGGCGGGCCTTGCTCCGTTTCGGCTGGCGCGGCGGGCGCGGGTTCCACGGTCTTCACGGGGAGTCCTGTTCCCGGCCGGGACGGGCGTGCCGCCGTGACACGTGATGCGCGTCGTGAGCGGTCCCGTCCCGGCCGAAGCGTCCTACGGGATTGCGGGATACGGGATTACGGGATCTTGTAACCGGCGTTGTCGGAGAAGTCCCGGTCGATGGCGCGGGCGGCCTTCTCCAGGGCGCTCTTGGGGTCGGCACCGCCGTATATCGCGTTCAGGGCGTCGCTGAACTTGGCGGTGACCGTGGGGTATCCGGCGGTGACCGGGCGGGTCACGGCGACGCAAGTCTTGGTGACGTCGCTGTCGCCGCAGGGCTTGGCGAGCTGGTCGGCGAAGAGCTGGAGCGGGCCGCCCCGCTGGTACAGCTCGCTCTTGGCCAACGCGGACTTGGTGGCGGGCGGGGCCCCGTTGGCCGTCGTCATCGCGGTGACGTTGGTGTCGTTCAGCAGGGTGTCGAGGAAGGTCCCGGCCGCCTTGGCGTTCTTGGAGTTCGCGCCGATGCCCCAGGCCCACGAGCCCTGGCCGGTCTTGGGGCCGTTGCCGAAGTCGGGCAGCGGCAGCACGACGAGGTCGTCGCCGAGGGCCTTGCTGTAGGCGGGGTACATCCAGTGGCCGACCCAGCTCAGCGCGACGCGGCCCTTGGCGAAGGCGTTGCCGTCGGTGTTGGGGTCGGTGTACGGCTTCCAGGACTGGAGGGTCTTCATCGCCGACACCGCGGCGGACGTGTCCAGGGCGCCCTCCGCCTTGCCGTCCTTCAGCAGGGAGCCGCCCGCCGACCAGAGGACCGGTGCGAAGCCGAAGGTGCCCCACTCATTGGCGTAGCCGCTGTTCTCCTGGAGGTCGACGACCTTGCCGTCGGAGTCCTTGGCCTTGAGCGCCTTGAGCGCGGCCGTGAACTCGGTGGCGGTCCAGTCGTCGGACAGGTTCGTCGGGTATTTGACCCCGGCCGCGTCCAACAGCTTCTTGTTGCCGTAGACGCCGAGCCCGGCGTCGTACATGCCCAGGCCGTAGTGCTTGCCGTCGATCTCGCCCTGTGCCTTGCCGGCGTCGGTGGCGTTGGACATCGTCTTCGCGGAGACGTAGGAGTCCATGGGGGCGAGCTTCTTGTTGTAGACGAAGTTCGCCATGGTCGGGCCGTCGAACTCCATCACGTCCGGCAGCTTGGAGGCGTCGGTGGCGGTGATGGTCTTGGTGTAGTCGTTGGTGGGGATGAGCTTCAGCTCGACCTTGATCTTGTGCTGGGAGGAGTTGAAGGACTTCACCGCCTTCCGCAGGGCGGTGCTCTCGTTCTTCTGCCCCTGGTGGGCCCAGACGCTGATGGTGCCCTTCCCGCTGCCCGCCTCAGCGGATACGTCGGCGCCGCTGCCGCCGCCGCAGGCGGCCAGTGCCGCGAGGGGCAGGACGAGGGCCAGGCCCGTACAGGCGGTGCGGCGGTACCTTCTGTTGGTCGAGCTCATGGTTCGTGCCTCCGTGCGGTGCGAGGGTCCGTGGTACTCGGGTGCTTTCCGGCGTTGGGGTCGTGGGACGTCGGGGGCCCGGCGGCGTAGCCGGGGAGGTTTACTGGGGTCCGCGCGGGCGCGGTGGGGCGGTGGTCTCGCGCAGGACGAGACGGATGGGCATATGCACATGCCCGGGCTGCCCGGCGTCCGGCTCGTCGAGCTGCCGCAGCAGCAGCCGGGCGGCCTCGGCGCCCTGCCCGGCGACCGGCTGGGCGACGGTCGTCAGCCCGACCACGTCGGCGAGTTCGTGGTCGTCGAAGCCGACGACGGACACGTCGTCCGGCACCGTCAGCCGGTGCCGCCGCAGGGCGCGCAGGGCGCCCATCGCCATCTCGTCGGACTGCGCGAACACGGCGGTCGGCGGCCGGGAGGCGGCGAGCAGTTCGGTCATGGCCCGCTCGCCGCCCTCGACGGTGTAGTCGCCGTCCGCCTCCAGCGCCGGGTCGTGCGCGATCCCGGCGTCGGCCAGCACGTCCAGGTACGCCTGACGGCGCGTGATGGGTGTGGTCCAGTGCTGCGGCCCGCTCGACCCGCTGATCATGCCGATCCGGCGGTGGCCGAGGTTCACCAGATGCCGTACGGCGCTCTCCGTCCCGGCCCGGTCGTCGATGCCGACCACGGTGAAGCCGGGCCGGGCGCCGCCGACCGTGGTGGCCAGCGGCACCCCGAGCGAACGCAGCGCGGCCGACTCCTCCTCGTCGGGGATGAGCAGCGAGAACACGGCGTCCACCCGCTTGCGGACCGGCATCTTGGTGAAGAACCGCTTGCGGGTCTCCGGCGAGCCCAGGTTGTACAGCAGAACGTCGTACCCGGCGGCGCTGAACACGTGCTCGGCGGCGTCCAGCACGGTGCCGAAGAACCAGCGGCCCACGTACGGCACCACCACCCCGATGGTGAAGGTGCGCCCGCTGGCCAGGCTGGACGCCGAACGGGACGCCGTATAGCCGAGCCGTGCGGCGACTTCCGTGATCTGCGCCGCGACCTCGCCGGAGACGCCCGGCCGGCCGCGCAGCGCTCGGGACACGGTGGACGCCGAGACTCCGGCGGCGCGGGCGACATCGGTGATGCTGACGCTCACAGCGCGTTTCTCCCGTCTGTTTCACATCGGTGTGATCTGGGGGTGACGAGACCGTAAGCCCGGCCTCGTTGTTGCGCAAGCGTTTGCGTTGAGTTTTACTTGGGCCGATTCCCAAAAGAGATCTTTGAGGTCCATAGTCAGCGCACGCGTTTGAGCGCTGCGAGCCGACAGGAACTGTGCATGCGATACGCCCCGCCCGGCCTCTGCGTGAACGACTTCGCCCTGCTCCGCGACGAGGACGGCACCTACGCGGTGCTGCACCTCCAGGGCCCGTGGACGAGCGAGTTCGACCACCTGCGGATGGAGACCTCGTACGGCCGGGCCACCTCCACCGACCTGGTCGGCTGGCGGCCCGAGGGCACCGTCTTCGGCAACGGCCTGCCCGGACGCTTCGACCAGCAGGCGGTGTGGACCATGCATCTCGTCCCGCACGGCGGCGGAATGGCGATGTTCTACACGGGCGTGAGCGGACTGACGGCAGGCGGCTGGCCGCTCCAGTCCGTCGGGCTCGCGTACTCCGACCGCACCGACGGCACCGGCTGGCGCCGCCACGGCACCGGGCCGGTCGTCGAGGCGGACGCCCGCTGGTACCGCACCGGTGAACGCATGGGATGGCGCGACCCGTTCGTCGTACGTGACGACGCGTCGGACGGCTGGGTCATGGTCGTCTGCGCCGCCGACGCGTCCCTGCCCGTCGAGGTCAGCGGCTGTGTCGCCTGGGCGACGTCGGACGACCTGGAGCACTGGACGGTCCACCCGCCGCTCATCTCGCCCGGCGACGTGGACGAGTTGGAGTGCCCGGTCCTCGAACGTCTCGACGACGGCAGCTGGCTGCTGATCGGCTCGATCGGCGCGACCCGCGGGTTCGAGGCGTGGACCGCGCCACGGCTGCGGGGACCGTGGACCCACCGTGGTCCGCTCGGCCCGACCGGCTCCTACGCCCCGCGCGTCATCGCCGCCCCCGACGGCTCCCGCGTCGTCCTGCACACGACCCCCCGCCGGGTCGGCCTCACCGACTCCGGCGAACGCTGCCGCGGCATGCTGGCCCAGCCCAAGTCCCTTGTCACACCGGACGGTTCGGCACCCCGCCTGGAGTGGTGGGCCGGACTGGACGCCTGGCTGCTGGAGGAGACGACGGAACCGGTGCCGCACGCCGTCGGTGATGTGGAGGTCTCCGGGCGCGTGGAGATCACCCTGCGCACCGGCGAGGACGGCCCCGCCCTGGTCGTCGGGTGCGACGGCAAGAACCTCTGGGTCACCGGCCCCGTCGGCGTACCGCTGGGCGAGACCGTCCTGACCGAACCCGCCGCGACCCTGCGGATCCTCACCGTCGGCGAGTACGTCGAGGTCTACGCCGACGGCGTCTTCGTCCTGACCACCCTGTGCTACGCGGGCCGCCCCGCCCCCTGGACGGCGGTGACGGAAGGACGGGCGGAGGGACGCACCCGCACCCTCCCCGTCCGCCCCGTCCGGCTGCCGGATCCCGACCGGGACGACGCCTCCGCCGTATGGCCGGGACCTGCGACGCGCTGACAGGCCCACCACGTCGCACGGCGAGTCCCGGCACCCTCATGCCCTCATCTAAGAAAACTTTGATGAGGGCAATACCTCTTGTGATCAGGCCGCAGCCTTGTTACGTTCCCGCCCATGACGAACACGCAACCGGACTCCCCCACCGGCGTCGGTAACCGTCTGCGGCGCCGCAGGCGGGCCCTCCGGTTAACGCTCAAGGACGTGGCCGACCGGACCGGCCTCACCGAGGGGCATCTCTCCCAGGTCGAGCGCGACCAGGTCAACGCGAGCGTGCGCACCCTCCAGCGGCTGTGCGAGGTACTCAAGCTGAGCGTCGGCGACCTCTTCGACCAGGATGGCTCCGCGGCCAGCCCGGTCCTGCGGTTCCGCGACACCCACGGCATGTCCTTCGGCGAGGGCGCCACGAAGATCAAGCTCACCCCGGGGGCCTTCGACCATCTGGAAGTGCTCCTCGGCCACTTCGCGCCGGGGGGGTCGACCGGTGTGGAGCCCTACACCCACGGCAGCTCCGAAGAACTGCTCCTGGTGCTGTCCGGCGAGGTGGAGGTGTGGGTCCGCGAACAGTCCCACAGGCTCTCCGCCTTCGACTCGATCCACTACCTCAGCAGCGACCCCCACCGGGTCGTCGAGGTCACGGGCACGGAAGAGGCCCGGGTGCTGTGGGCGATCGCGCCGCCCACCTACTGACCCTCCGCGCCACCGGAACACCGCTGGTCGCCCACCGTTGGAGACACTCATGACCGCGTATCGAAACGGCGAGATATCGCACTGGATGGCGGCCTCCCGTACCGCGGACGGGCCGACCGCCGACCTGCCGCAGCGCCGACGCCGGGCCGCGGGCCTGCCCGAGGAGGAACAGGACCTCGTCATCGTCGGCGGCGGTCTGACCGGGCTCTGGGCCGCCTACCTCGCCGCCGTGGACTCCCCCGGCGCGAAGATCACCGTCCTGGAGGCCGAAGAGGTCGGCTACGGCGCCTCCGGGCGCAACGGCGGCTGGCTCTCACCCCTCATCCCGGGCAACCGGGCGGTGTACGCCAAGGCCGCGCGCAGGCGCGGCGAGGACGGGGCCGCGGCCATCGCCGCCTTCCAGCGGGAGATGAACGGGGCCGTCGACGACACCCTCCGCATCCTCGACGAGGAGGGCATCCAGGCGGACCAGCACCGGGGCGGGCACCTGCGCGTGGCCACCACTCCGGCCGCGATGAAGCGCCTCGAACTCACCCACGCCGCCGACCTCGCGGCCGGATACCGCGCGGAGGACATCGAACTCCTCGACGCCGAGGCCGTACGGAAGCGGATCGCCATCCGCCCCGCGCTGGGCGGCATGCTCACCCGCACCACCGCCCGGGTCGACCCCGCCAAGCTCGTCCACGGCCTCGCGGCGGTGGCGGAAGCCAAGGGCGTACGCATCCTCGAAGGCACCCGCGCCACGCGCATCGCGCCCGGCGCCGTCACCACCGAGCGCGGAACCGTGCGTGCCAGGACCATCCTGACCTGCCTGGAGGCGTACTCCGGCACGGTCGAAAGCGACGCCCGCGGCCTCGGCAGCCGTGACCTCATCCCCGTCAACTCCTCGATGGTCGTCACCCATCAGCTCCCCGCGAGCGTCTGGGAGCGGATCGGCTGGCAGAACCGGGAATGCCTGGGCGACGCCGCACACACCTTCGTCTACGCCCAGCGCACCGCCGACGACCGCATCGCCATCGGCGGCCGCGGCACGCCGTACGCCTTCAACTCCGGTACTCCGGGGCAGGGCGGCGTGGACGCCCGTACGGTGCGCACCCTGCGGGAACGCCTCCACCTGTTCTTCCCCGACGTGCGGTTCACCGTCGAGCACGCCTGGCGGGGCGCCATCGGCGTGACCCGCGACTGGTGCGCCGGCATCACCTTCGACCCCGCCACCGGGATCGGGGTCGCGCGCGGTTTCGCCGGACACGGGGTGACCGCGACCCAGCTCGCCGCACGGACCCTGCTGGACCGGGCGGCCGGGCGGGACACCGCGCTGACCCGGCTGCCCTGGAACGACCACGACTCGGGCCGCTGGGAACCCGAACCGCTGCGCTGGATCGGCGTCCACGCCATGTACCGGCTCTTCGGCTTCGCCGACCGGTGGGAGGAGAGCCGCCACTCCCAGGACACCTCCCTCATCGCCCGTTTCGGATCGCGACTGGCAGGACTCAGCGAATGAAGAACACACCGCACCACACCACCACCACGGTCGACCGTGAGACCGGCAGGACACCGGCCGAGGTGCCCGGACACCGCCTCCGGCGCGGCCTGGTGAGCATGGCCTTCACCGAACTCTGGGAGCGCTACTCCTTCTACGGCCTCCAGGGCATCCTCTCGTTCTACCTGCTCTACGCGCTCCACGACGGCGGCCTGGCCCTGGCCCCGGCCGTCGCGACGGGCATCGTCGGCGCCTACGGCGGCGCCGTCTACCTCTCCCAGATCCTCGGCGCCTGGCTTGGCGACCGGCTCGTCAGCCCGCAGAACATGGTGCTGTACGGCGCCGTCGTCATCACCGCCGGACACCTCGTGCTCGCCTTCGCACCCGGCCTGACCGGCCTCGGCGTCGGTCTGGTGTGCATCGTCCTCGGCACCGGCGCGCTGAAGACGAACATCACCTCGATCGTCGGCTTCGTCCTGGACCAGCACCAGGACGAGCGCTACCGGGACGCCGGGTTCTCGTACTTCTACATGGCCATCAACATCGGTGCCGTGGTCGGCCCGCTCACCACCGGCCTCGCCCAGAACGAGGTCGGTTTCCACCTCGGATTCGGCCTCGCGGCGACCGGCATGGGCGCGGCGCTCGTCCAGTACATCGTCTCGATGAAGAAACTCCCCGAGCGCGCCCGGACCGTCAACAACCCGCTCCCCGCGGGCCGCCGTCCGCTCGTCGCCCTGGCGGCCCTCGCCGCCCTCGCGGCCATCGGTGGCGCCATCGTCACCGACCTGCTGCGGGCGGAGAACCTGTCCACCGTGGTGACCATCGCCGCGCTGGTGGCCGCCGCCGTCTACTTCCTCACCATGACCACGTCGTCGGCGGTCAGCCGCGACGAGCGCCGGCGCATCCTCGGCTACCTTCCCCTCTTCCTCGCCTCCGGGGTGTACTTCGGCTTCCTGTTCCAGAAGTTCACGGCGATCTCGGTCCTCATCACCGAACGCATCGACCTGCACATCGGCGACTGGACCTTCCCGGTCGCCTGGGTCACGACCGTCAGCCCGCTGGCGGCCGTCCTCGTCACCCCGCTCATCGCCAGGATGTGGAAGACCCTGGGAGACCGCCAGCCCGGCCCGGTGGTCAAGGTCGCCATCGGGCTGATCCAGATCGGCTGCGCATATCTGTTCCTGCTCATCATCTCCGAGGCCACCGGGAAGGCCGACATTCCCTTGGCCCTCGTCCTGTTGTTCATGATGATGGCGGGCTCCTCGGAGGTCTTCGTCGGCCCGATCGGGCTGTCCCTGGCCACGCGCATCGGTCCGGAGACGTTCCGGTCCCAGATGGTCGGGCTCAACTTCCTCACACTCGCCCTGGGTTCCTCCCTCGCGGGCCTGCTGGGGCAGCTCTTCACCGCGATCGACAACGCCTCGTACTTCACCGTCACCGCCGTGTGCGGCATCGGCATCGGCCTGGCCCTGCTCGCCACGCGCCGCCCGGTGGGACGTCTGCTGCGGTCGGGGCTGGAGCCCTGAGCCGGGTTTCAGGCGGTCACACGGCCGGGCGGCGGCGTAGCACAGCGCCGCCGCCCGGCCGTCGTGCCGCCGTTCGCGTCGTACAAGATTCTTTGCCGTGGCTGTTGACATGGCCTCCCGCGGGGTCTTGGGTAGCACCCAAACGTTCGGCCCAATCGTTTGGGTCCACCGTTTCCGCTACCCAATCGTTTGGGTTGTCCGAAGGCGAGCGATCGGTGCCGTCGTCGGGGCCGGTCCAGCGGGCGTAGCCCTTCTCCAGGCACCAGTACGTGTACGTCGTCATCTCGTCGGCGCCGACACCCGTGATGCCGAACATGGCGAGGGCGATGCCGACCGTGCCCGCGGGGATCTGGAAGCTCATTCCGCTCGCGAGCTGCTCGGTGCCGTACCCGAAGGCGGTGAACGGCAGGGCGCGGCGAGGGCCAGGCCGACGATCAGCGCATCCGCTCCGGCCGCGTGCTCGAGGAGTTCGGCGGTGGGGAGCGCCACGTCCTCGTAGGGGCGCAGGGGACCCGCTCCGGCCTCGACCAGGATCTGCCAGGGGCGCGCCGAATGCCGGGCGAAGGTCGCGTCGTGATGAGCGTGGTCGGCATCAGCGCGCCCCTCCGCGTGCCGCCTCCAGGTGGGACGTCGCGATCTGCTGGAGGTGCACGACATCGGCCGCGACGGACGCGAACGTGAAGCCCTCGGCGAGGCGACGGGCGGCGCTCGCGCCGTCGGCGTTGTGGATGCCGGCCGCGATGCCCGCCGCCTCGGCCGCCTTGCGGACGCGGGTGAGGGCCTGTTCGAACTCATCCTCTACGGACGGGTCGGTGGAGGTCGCGCCGCCGACGGCCAGGCGCAGGTCGGACGGGCCGACGTAGACACCGTCCAGGCCGGGGGTCGCGCAGATCTCCTCGACGTTGGCCAGGCCGTCCGCCGTCTCGATCATCGCGAGGACCGCGGTCTGTTCGTGGGTGTCCGCCGGGTTCGGGCCGATCCGCAGCTGAGCGCGCATCGGGCCGTACGAACGGCGACCCACCGGCGGGTAGCGGACGGCGGCGACGGCATCGGCGGCGTCCCGGGCGTTGTCGATCAGCGGCACGATGACGGCGCTCGCCCCCGCGTCGAGCGCCTTGCCGATGTAGGTGAGGTCGTTGGCCTCCACGCGCACCATGCCGACGGCGGTGCTGCCCTTGGTGTCGGTGGCGAGGAGGTTGTTCAGCATGCCCTGGTAGCCGAAGAGACCGTGCTGGGCGTCGAACGCCAGGTAGTCGTAGCCGACGCGGGCAAGGCGTTCGGCGGCGATCGGCGCGTCGAGCAGCGACCAGTAGCCGATGAGCTGCTCACGATTGCGCAGCGCGGCGATGAACTCGGCGGAAGTGCGGCCGGTGGCCATGGGTGTCTGTCTCCCTTGCGAGGTGGGCGGCGAGGTCAGCTGGATCAGCGGTGGTAGGCGGGCATCGGGCCGCGCAGCCGGGCGCCGGCCTCGTCGCAGGCGGCCAGGACGTCCGCGGGCAGCGGGTCGGTGAGCGGCGTCCCGCGGTCCGGCTGGTGCAGGTAGAAGACGTCGACGGGGTCGGTGCCCAGGCGCTTGAGGCTCCCGTCGAGCGCGGCGCGCAGGCCCTCGGGGGACAGCGGCGCGTGCGCGCCCTGGTCGGGGTGCGGGATGCCGGCCTTGGTGGCGAGAACCACCTGGTCGCGGCGGCCGGGCAGCAGCTCGGCGAGAATGCGCTCGCTCTCGCCGTCCGCGTAGCCGTTGGCGGTGTCCACACCGGTGATGCCCGCGTCGAGCGCGGCGTCCAGCATGGCTGCGGCCGTCGCGCGGTCGGTGGTGTCGCCGAAGGTCATCGTGCCGAGGACGAGACGCGACAACGGGACGGGGACCTGCGGGAGTTCGAGGCCGACGGTCACGGCGGTTCCTTCCGAGGCGGGCGGTGCGGGTGGTGCGGTTTCGTGCTCGTGCGCGATCTCATGCGTGATGTGCGCATCTGGAGGTGTCGTGCGGCTACGGGGCCTCGACCGGTTGCTGCGGTGGTTCCCGGCGGTTTACTGAGCTGCGGACGAGCGCGGCGCAACGTGCTGTGTAGGCCCGTACGCATCGCGTCCGCACGGCGACGCGGTCCGTGGGTGACGGCCTCGGCGCCACGGGAACGCTCGCACGATTGCGTAAAACACGCAAGAGTTCTCGCGCATTTCACGCAGATTATGCCATGATCCTCACCGGGCCGCCCGCCGCCGGGCACGCCCGAGGAGGTTCCGTTCCGCGGCTCCCCCGCCCCACCCGTACGCCCATCCGTCTCGCCGCCCGTACTGCCGTACGCTGCCGCGCTCGCGGGCGACCCGTCCGACACGGGCGCCGTCGATGTGACCGCGGTCACTGCCGCGCGCGACCTCGTCGTGAACCTGGGCACCCGTCGCCTGCCACCCGCCGACACGGCACGCGCCACACGGGCGGTGCCGCGCGCGGCGCGGCGCACCGTGCCCGCCCGGGACCGCATCCCGTTGCCCTTCGTCGTGCGGACCGCGGAGCCCGGCGGCGCGGTTGCGCGGTTGCGCGGTTGCGCGGTTGCGCGGTTGCGCGGTTGCGCGGATCGCGCATCCCGCCGTGCTCGGCGGGGCCGCCCCGGCAGCCCGCCACCGTCCCCTCACCGCCCAGGAGTTGTTCGCATGCCACCCCCTCCCCCTCATCGCCGTCACCATGGGCGACGGCGCCGGGATCGGCCCCGAGGTCGTCGTCGCCGCTGCTCGACGAGGCCGTCCTGACCCGCTGCCGTCCCGTCGTCATCGGCGACGCGCGGCGGCTGCGCGAGGCCGCCCGCCTCCTCGGCCTGGACTGCGAGATCGCCGCCGTCGACCACCCGCGGGACGCCGAGTTCACTCCCGGCCGCGTCACCGTGGTCGACCTCGGTCTGCTCCCCGCCGACCTGCCCTGGGGCAGGTCGGCGGTCGCGGGCGGCGCCGCGTACGCGTACGCCGAGCGCGCCGCCGAACTCGCCGTGGCAGAGAGGTGCACCCCATCTGCACCGCGCCGCTCAACAAGGGGGCCCTGCACGCCGCGGGCCACATCTACCCCGGCCACACCGAACTCCTCGCCCACCTGACCGGGACCGAGGAGGTCTCGATGATGCTCTCCACCGAGAAGGTGAAGGTCATCCACGTTCACCACGCACATCGGCCTGATCGACGCCGTCAACATCGCCGGAACGGGCACGGCGGAGCCCGGCAGCATGGTCGAGGCGCTGCGCCAGGCGGCCGGGACGGCTACGGTGCCCGCCGCTCCGGTGCTCTGAACGGCGAGCCGTTCAGAGCCGCCGCGGTCATGCGGTGTGCCGCTCGATCAGCCGGCCGGCCCGCTGGGTGACGCGCCCGCCCTCGGCGATCCGTTCACCGCGCAACCAGGTTCCGCGGACGACGCCGTGCAAGGTCTTGCCCGCGTAGGCGGTGATCTGGTTGCGGTGGTGGAGGCGGCCAGGGTCCACGGTGAAGGTCTCCTCGGGGGCGACGACCGCGAAGTCGGCGTCATGGCCGGGGGCGATGGCACCCTTGTGGGGCAGACCGGCCACCTGTGCGGGGCCGTGGGACATCCAGCGGGCGATGTCCTCCAGGCCGTGGCCCCGCTCGCGGGCGGCGGTCCAGACGACGGGGAGCCCGAGCTGGAGTGAGGAGATTCCGCCCCAGGCCGTGCCGAAGTCGGGGGTCTTGAGGTCGGTGGTGCAGGGCGAGTGGTCGGAGACGACGCAGTCGAGGGTGCCGTCGGCCAGGCCCTGCCAGAGGGCGTCCTGGTTCTCGCGCTCGCGGATGGGCGGACAGCACTTGAACTCGGTGGCGCCGTCCGGGACGTCCTCGGCGGTGAGGGTGAGGAAGTGGGGGCACGTCTCCGCCGTGACGCGGACGCCTTCGCGCCGCGCGTCGGCGAGCAGCGGCAGGGCGTCGCTGGAGGACAGGTGCAGTACATGCACGCGGGCCTCGTACGCACGGGCAAGTTTGATCAAGAGGGCGATGGCGTCGTTCTCGGCCGCCCGGGGTCGGGAAGCCAGGAAGTCGGCGTAGGCGGCGCCGCCCCGCTGCGGAGCGGCGGCCAGGTGGCCCGGGTCCTCCGCGTGCACGATCAGCAGCCCGTCGCAGGAGGCGATCTCCGCTATGGCGGCGGTCAGTTGGGCCGGGTCGAGCTCCGGGAACTCCTCGACGCCAGAGGGCGAGAGGAAGCACTTGAAGCCGAAGACGCCCGCTTCGTGCAGCTGCCGCAGGTCGCTCACGTTGCCGGGGATCGCACCACCCCAGAAGCCGGTGTCGATGTGTGCCTTGGAGCGGGCCACCTCCTGCTTGACGCGCAAGTTGTCGAGGGTGGTGGTGGGAGGCAGCGAGTTGAGCGGCATGTCGATGAGGGTGGTGATGCCGCCGGCGGCTGCCGCCCGGGTGGCGGTCCAGAAGCCCTCCCAGTCGCTGCGCCCGGGGTCGTTCACATGGACGTGGGTGTCGACGAGGCCGGGCAGCACGGCGTCATCACCGACGTCCTCCAGCCGCGCCCCCGCCGGCACCTCGGCGTCGTAGGGCAGCACGTCCACGATCCGGCCGTCGGCGACGGTCACGGACGCGGGGCGCATGCCCTCAGGGGTGACAACGCGTGTCGAGCGCAGGACCAGCTGTATGTCGGGCAACGGACGCTCCTTCTTACGTGTTCTTCCTTGCGTGTTCTTCGTTACGTGTTCTTCGTTACGCGTTCTTCCCCGATGCGCGGTCGCCCGTGCCATCACGCCCGTGGGGGCCAATTGACGATCTTCTTGGGCCGCGGGGGTGCGTAGGTGCGCACCTTGGAGGTGGACAGGCCGAGGCGGACGAGGGACTCGGCGATCGTCACGGCCGCCGTCACCCCGTCGACGACGGGGACCCCGGTACGGTCGACGACGCGTTCGGTGAGGCCGGACATGCCGCCGCAGCCCAGGCAGATCACCTCCGCCCGGTCTTCCTCCACCGCACGGGCGGCCTGCTCGACGATGGCGTCGACGGCGGCGGTCTCGTCCCGTTCCAGATCGAGTACGGCGAGTCCGCTGGCCCGCACGGAGGCGCACCGGGCGCTCAGACCGGCGGAGTGGAGGCGCTCCTCGATCAACGGGACCGTGCGGTCGAGGGTCGTCACGACGGAGTAGCGGCGGCCGAGGAACTGGGCGGTGCTCGCGGCCGCCTCGGTGATGTCGACCACCGGGACGTCGAGCAGTTCCTGTAGCCCTTCCCGGCCGTGTTCGCCATATCCGGCCTGGATCACGGCGTCGAACGGCTCCGGGTGGGCGCGGACGGTCTCCATCACGGCGATGGCGGCGAGATAGCTCTCGTAATTGCCCTCGACCGACTCCGCCCCGAAGGCGGGCGTCAGCGGAATGATCTCGGTACCGGGCGATGCCACACCGGCCGCCTGCTCGCCGATCGAGTCGGTGATGGACTGTGTGGTGTTGACGTTCACAACGAGGATGCGCATCGTTCAGCCTTCTCCTGAGTGGTTCATTCGGCGGCGACGGCGATGGCTTCGCCGTCCACGTCCCGCAGCGGCACCGTGCGGTCCGCGATGACCGCGTACAGCGCAGCGGCGAGGATGGCGCCGATGAACCAGGAGAACCCGGCCACGGCGTGGAACAAGGGTGCCAGGGCCATCATGACCGCGATCGCGGCGGTGGGGACGAAGGCCCAGATGGCCCGGGGGTTGTAGCCGCGGCGGTAGTGGTACTCACCCTGCGCGTCGTCGGTGTAGAGGTGGGGCACGTTCACGCGGGACTTCCGCAGGAGCCAGTAGTCCGCCATGATCACGCCGAACAGCGGTCCGAGCAGGGCGCCGAGCCCGCCGAGGAAGTAGTTCACCACGACCGGGTTGTTGTAGAGGTTCCACGGCAGGATCACCAGGCCGATGACCGCGCTCACCAGACCGGCCCGGCGGAAGTTCAGCCGGCGGGGGAAGAGGTCGATCAGCGCGTAGATCGGTGCCACGAAGTTGGCCAGCAGGTTCACCGCGATCGTCAGGGTGATGAGCGCGAGCGAGGCCGCGGCCAGCAGGAGCTCGTTCGGGATCGTCCGGACGATGTCCGTGGGACTGGTGATGACGTGCCCGTCGAGCTTGAACTGCGCCCCGCTGAGCACCACGACGATGACGGCGAAGAAGAGCATGTTCACCGGGATACCGATCACGTTTCCGCGGACGATGGAGCCGCGGCTCTTCGCGGACCGGGTGAAGTCGCAGAAGTTGAGCACGAACGTTCCGTAGATCACCACCCACAGCGCGGCGCCCTGAAGGATCTGGAGCCACATCTCGGCGCCGATGAGCGGCTCGTCGACGGACAGCGCGATCGAACCGTCCGCGCGCACGAACATCCAGACCGCGAGGGCGCACATGGTGATCAGGGTCGTGGGCGCCGCGAAGGCCATGTACCGCCGGATCATCTGCATCCCGTAGCTCACGACGAGGATTTGGAGGGTCCACAGGGCCAGGAAGGTGATCCAGCCGAGCGTCGACTGACCGAGCAGGGAGTTCGCGTCCATGGAGCGAAGTCCGGGAAACATCGCGACGAGAAGGGCGCTCAGGACCGAAGAGGCGAGGTAGGTCTGGATGCCGAACCAGGCGATGGCGACGGCGCCACGGACGACGGCCGGGATCTTCGCCCCCTTGATACCGAACGCCATACGGCCCATGACGGGAAAGGGGACGCCCGTCTTGTGCCCCATGAAGCCGGACAGCGTCAGCAGGAGAAAGAGCAGGACGGAGGCGAGCGCGAAGGCCGCCAGAATGCCCCATACGTTGAGCCCGAGCGCGAAGAGGCCGATGGCGAAGGCGTAATTTCCGAGACTGTGTACATCGTTGGCCCAGAGCGTGAAGACGTTATAGGCGCCCCAACGGCGCCCCTCCTTCTTGGTCGGGGCGAGATCGTACGTGTACAGCCCGGAGCTGACAGCGCCCTCGGCATCCACGCGCGATCGGTCATGTACAGCAGTCATACGGCGCTCCAGAGGGGAGTAGGTGGCGCACGCCCGGACTTTCCATAAAGCGGAAAAGGCGTCGTGACCAGCGAGGCGAACGAGGGCCCGGGTGTCGGTGTGCGCGACTGACACACGGGGGCCTGCCCCCCCAGCACCTTCCGTGGCTGGGGGGTGTGTCACTCCTGCATCACGCGGGTTCTCCTCAGCCGGGATGGCCAGCTTCCACCGAGACCCCTGCTCCGACCTGGCACCGGACTTCTCCAGCAGCAGCCACCCGGCCTTCTTCAAGCGCCGGTTGCTCTTCACCGCGGTGCGCAAGGCGCACCCCATCAGCTCCGACTGCCGACGCGCAGACAGTTCGTGGTCCAGGCCACCGCCGCGCTCGCACAAGTCCAGGCGGACCGCCAGGTTCTTCAAGTCCGTCTCACCCCCGTTCCGCGACAGCCACACTCCGCCTTCGACGGCCCTGCGCACCCGCTCAACGGCCTCCCAGGCGCTCTGGCGGCAGGTGATGGGCTCCTCCTGCCGCACGAAGCTGCGGGCCTTCGTCAGCATCCAGGCGAGCTTGCTCTCGGCATACTGCTGACCTTTGCGCCGCATCAGCCGACGGGCCCACTCACCGCCCGGAGTAGGGGTGTACAGCAGCGCCCGGTAGAAGTCTGCGGGCATCCACTCACGGCCCGGCTGCGAGGCTCCGGCGGCCAGGGCCATGGTCAGCCGGTAGCCCTCCTCGCTGTCGTTGCGCCCCGGGTACCGGCCGTCCACGTCCCCTTCGAGCAGCAGCCGCGCGCTGGCCGCGGACAAGCCCTTGGTGATGGACGCGGCGGTCCGCGGCGCGATGGGGCGACGACGCGATTGCGATGCGGCGCCGAAACGATCCCGATTGAATTGTCGGCGCGTCGCCGGGATGGACTGGCCACGCGCGAGGACGTGCGGCATCATGACTCCGTGCTCTCGGTCCTCCCGAGGGCATAAAAAGACCCTCAGCAGGGGGTTGGTGAGTGAAAACCGCACGTTTGTGCGGGCCTAACGGGCCTCGTGCAAGGTCCGAGTAACGAAGCGGCCGGCAGCTCGACGCCACATCGAGTGGTCGGCCTGGAGGACTGGCTGGGACTGGACCCGTCGCCACAACGGGACCGGAGCCTGCGAGCCTCCGGCAGGAACTAGGTCATGACGACCTCCGGAGGGGGAGAGACGGACGAAACGGGTGCCACGATCGCCGAACGCGTAAGGCAGACCTCCGTCGAGAGGGACAGACCACACCGACCAACGAACGCACTCAGGCCCACCGGACGCCGGCGCACGACGCGCCGCCCGGTGGGCCTACTCTTTGCGTGTTCCCGCCTGCGGGCGGGTACATTGGTCGTCATCGAGACCAGTCCTCTAGCTAGGTCTCCCGAATGAGCCCCGCCGGGTGCTCTGCTGCGAAGGTTGGACGCCAATTTGCAGCCGAGCGGCGGGGCTTTTCGGTTGTGTGGCTGTGGTGGTTGCTACCGCCGGCCGCTTCCCGTCTGGGAAGACGAACATGATCGCTGACGGTAATCGTGTGGACAGACTAGACCTTCTCGTCCCCCGGGTGGGTCACATCTTGACGGGCGCGCCGTGTCGATGACTGATAGTCAGGTCGGTTCCCTTCGCTTCGCGAGGGTGTCGGACGCCTGGCTGGCCTGATACTCAGCGAGTTCCTGGTCCGGGTGGTACGTGACCGCCTGATTGAGTTCGGTGTCCCAGATGGCCCACGGCAGTGGCTTCCCACGCCACACCTGGCGATCCTGCGGCCGGTAGCGGGCTTCCCACCGCGGACCAGGTGGGCGTCGGCCTGTGAGTGGCCCGGCGGCGGCGAACATGCTGGAGATGCGTTCCTCGGTGGCGGGGGAGGCCGGTAGCGGCTTGGCGAGCGCAGGCAAAGAGTGCGGGGGCAGCGGCCACTCGTTCGTGTCGATGCCCACGTCTGCCAGTTCCGGCAGAGGCGTTCTGGTGCTGCGCGCGAGCAGGTAGGTGCGCTGTTCCTCGCTCGTGCCGGTGCGCCGCTCGCCCAGGGCGACATGCACGTCCATCAGCTCGGCGACGATCTCCTTCGCCTTGGCCTGGTTGCCGTTCCTTCGGGCCTCAGCCAGTCGGTGGATCGCACGGGAGCGCCATGCTGTGATGCCTTCTGCCTCCGTCATTGGTCTATATCCCGAGTCGTATCGCCGGACAAGGGTGGAGAGTCTGCCCGTGTGTTCGTCCGCCAACCATGACTCGCGGACGCCTGGCATGGTGGCAGCCGACCGATTGATAACCGGCCCCAGGCCCTTATTCCGTGCAGCGAAACGTAGTTTTTACGCAACTGCGCCGTCAAGGGGTCGGCGGCAGCGGATTCGCTCCCCCATCCACCGCCCCACCGACGGTTGCCGCTGGTCAGGGGCGGGACGCAGACTGTGGCCCCGTCCCTGACCACGGGGCAAGGCCACAGCCGGACCGGAGGGTGAAGCCCGTGACCACGTCGATCACCGAGATCGAGACCCATGGCGTCGAACGCATACCGGACGAGGACCGGTCGGCCCGCCCGATCGACCTCTTCCGGCTGGCTTTCGGCGGCGCCAACACCTTCGCGACGTGCGTACTCGGCGCCTTTCCCGTCCTGTTGGGGCTGTCCTTCCTGCAAGGTCTCGCGGCGACCGTCCTCGGCCTGCTCGCCGGGGCGCTGCTGCTCGCCCCCATGGCGCTGTTCGGCCCGGCGAACGGCACGAACAACGCGGTCTCGTCCTCGGCACACCTGGGAGTGCACGGCCGGATCGTCGGCTCGTTCCTCTCGCTGCTCACCGCGATCGCGTTCTTCTCGATCTCGGTGTGGTCCTCGGGTGACGCGCTGATCGGCGGGGCCCACCGGCTCGCCGACGTACCGGAGTCGGAGGTTTCGTACGGCGCCGCCTACGCGGTGTTCGCGGTCCTCGTCCTCGTCGTCTGCATCTACGGCTTCCGCTTCATGCTGCTGGTCAACAAGGTTGCCGTGACGGCCGCTTCGGCGCTCTTCGTGCTGGGCGCCGTCGCCTTCGGCGACGATTTCGACCCCGGCTACGCGGGTACCTTCGATTCGACCGCCGACCCGCTGTTCTGGCCGTCGTTCATCGGCGCCGCACTGATCGTGCTGTCCAACCCGGTCTCCTTCGGCGCCTTCCTCGGTGACTGGTCCCGCTACATCCCGGCCGCGACACCGCGCCGCCGGGTGATGGGCGCCGCGTTCCTCGCCCAGCTCGCCACCCTGCTGCCGTTCGTCTTCGGCCTGGCCACCGCCTCGATCATCGCCACGAAGGCCGCCACGTACATCGACCCGGCCGCCCCCAACTACGTCGGCGGGCTGCTGGCGATCTCGCCCGGCTGGTACTTCCTGCCGCTGTGCCTGATCGCGCTGATCGGCGGCCTGTCCACCGGCACCACGGCGCTCTACGGCACCGGCCTCGACTTCTCCAGCGTCTTTCCGCGCTTCAGCCGGGTCCGGGCGACCTTCCTCATCGGGACACTGTCGATCGTGTTCGTCTTCCTCGGCCGGTTCGCCCTGAACCTCACCCAGTCCATCTCCACCTTCGCGACGCTGATCGTCACCTGCACCGCGCCCTGGATGATCGTGATGGTTCTGGGCTATGTCACCCGCCGTGGCTGGTACGACGCGGAGGCACTCCAGGTCTTCAACCGCCGTCAGCGCGGCGGCCGTTACTGGTTCACCCACGGCTGGAACTGGCGCGGGATGTCCGCCTGGCTGGTGTCCGCCGTCGTGGCGCTGCTCTTCGTGAACCTGCCGGGCCAGTTCGTCGGCCCGCTGGGCGACCTCGCGAACGGGGCCGACATCTCCCTGCCGGTCGGCCTCGCCCTCGCGGCCGTGAGCTACCTCGGCCTGCTGGCCGCGTTTCCCGAACCGCGCGCGGTGTACGGGCCGGACGGCCCCCGCGTCGTGCGGGCCTCCGCCGCCGACACCCCGCCCATCACCGACTCCCCTGGCGGCTCCGACGGCTCCTCCGCCCCCGCGACCGCTCCCGAGCATACCTGAATAGCACCCTTCATCCCTTTTTGCGTGCAATTACGTCATCTGGAAGCATTGGTGCCAGAGAGTCTGTACGGAAAGCGGCAGGCGGTACATCGCCCACCACCGCCACAATCAGCAGGCCAGGAGGCGGATCATGGCCACGGCGGAACGCACTTCCGAACGAAAGCCGGACTATCTGGCGCAGCTGACGATGGCCGCGGCACGCTACACCAGCCGAACCGCGCAGCGCGAGAGAAACCAAGCGGTTCTCCAGACGCAGGGGGTGCTGTACGCCGATGCTCCCGAGCGGGTCGAGAAGCGGCTGGCACGTCTCGGTGCCGACTGGGCCATGGCGCGGGCGATCGAGCGCACACCGACGGAACCCGCCAGCAGCGGGGGAAGCACGCTTCAACTGCCCCCGGAGACCTTTACCGGAGACGCGCTGGGGCTGGAGCGCCTCATCGGGCGCAACAACCTCGCCCCGGTCGCGTTCCTGGAGGAAGGCGTTCAGGTCTCCCGCTCGGTCGGCCGCATCACCATCAGCGGACCGGGTGGCGGACACGGCACGGGCTTCATGGTGTCCCCCTCCCTGCTCCTCACCAACAACCATGTGCTGCGCTCCGCCGAGGAGGCGGGCCGCAGCAAGGTCGCGTTCGCGTTCCAGGACGGCGTCGAAGGGGGCCCGCTGACACCGGCGGTCTTCCCCCTGGAGCCGCACCGCTTCTTCGTCACCGACCGGGCACTGGACTACAGCCTCGTCGCGGTGGCCCCGCACGGCACGCAGGGCGAGGCCCTGTCGTCGTTCGGCTGGCTGATGCTCACGGAAACGCAGGGAAAGGTCGTCATCGGGGAGTTCGTCAACATCATCCAGCACCCCAGGGGCGAGCCCAAGCAGATCGCGCTGCGCGACAACCAGCTCGTCGACGTGCTGGAACGGTTCGTGCACTACGAGTCCGACACCCGTGAGGGCTCGTCGGGTTCTCCGGTCTTCAACGACCAGTGGGAGGTCGTCGCCCTGCACCACTCGGCCGTCCCGAAGACCGACGCCGAGGGCCGGCCACTGAGCGTCGACGGCACGGTGTGGCGGCCTGAGATGGGCGAGCAGCAACTGGCGTGGCGGGCCAACGAGGGTGTGCGGATCAGCCGGGTGCTGCGCGCCCTGCACGAGGTGACCCTGACCGGTGCGGCGGCCCAGCTGCGGGACGAGATGTTCACCGCCGGGATCACCCCGTCCCCCGTCGAAAGCGCTCCGCCGATTCCCTCGTCGAACGGGAAGTCCGCCCTGTCGGCGGCCGATGGGTCACAGGTCCAGGCACCGGCGCCCGCGACCGATGGTGCCGCGCAGCTCGTCCTCCCGCTGCGGATCGCCGTCGGATTCGACACACCAGCGTCCCCACAGACCGCCGCCTCCCTCGCCCCGCTGCCCACGCTCGAACCGACGCCGAAGGCCGCGCCGCAGCCGCCCTCGGCCGCGCGGACGGACGTCGTGTCGGCGGTCGAGCAGGACGTCGATTCAGCCCTGATCAACCATCAGCTCGCGCAAAAACGTTCCTACTATGACCGGACCGCCGACATCGCCGCACGCGACGCGTACTACGCGAACCTTCGCACCAGCGGCGGTGACGCGCTGCGCCGCGCGCTCACCGCGCTGCTGGAGGAGACCCACGCGCCCCAGCCCAGGTACAAGCCGATGCGGCTGGTCTACCCCTGGGTGGACCTTCACAAGGACGGTCGGCTGTACGGCATTTACTCGGCCAAGGGCTTCTCCGTCGAGGAGCTCGTACGGGCCGACGCGTCCGTGGCCGAGGCGCGGCTGGCCCGTGTGGAGGAACTGCTGCGGCAGGAGAGCACGGCGGGGCCGGCCGAGTTCGAGGCGGAGTTCGACGCGCTGGAGGCGTCGATGCCGTTCAACTGCGAGCACGTGGTGCCGCAGTCGTGGTTCGGCAAACAGGAGCCGATGCGGGGCGACCTGCACCATCTGTTCGCGTGCGAGGCCGGCTGCAACAGCTTCCGCGGCAACTTCCCGTACTTCGACTTCCCCGACTTCGACGAGGCGCTCCGGGACGCCTGCGGCATGCGCGAGAGCGTGGGGTTCGAGCCGACGGAAGGCAAGGGCGCGGTGGCCCGTGCCACCCTGTACTTCCTGCTCCGCTATCCGGGACAGGTCGGCGACGTCGCACGCGAGTTCCCCGAGGACCGGCTGCCCGTCCTGCTGACATGGCACGAGAACCAGGCGGTCACCGAGTACGAACTGCACCGCAACGCCGCCATCGCGGAGATCCAGGGCAATCGGAATCCGCTGATAGACCACCCCGAGTGGGCCCACGAGATCGACTTCTCGGGCGTCTGGCCCTGAGGAGCGGGGTCGTACGTCCGCACGGACCCGGGTGTGCCGTAACCGGACGCCAGGAGGACATCATGGCCCGGGACCGCGCTCGCCCGTGGTCCGCGGTCCCGGTCGGGCCCCGACCGCGCCGCGCCCACCGGAGACGAGGAGCGGAGGCGGCTGGCGGAAGCGGTGGAGCTGTGGCGGGAGAAGTACCCCGACGTCCCGGTGACCGAGCGGGTCGAACACCCCCATACCGCGGATGTCCTGCTGGCGGCGGCGCGGGCCGGGCTGGTGGTCGTCGGCCGCGCCCCACCCACCGGCCCGTCGCGGGCCCCCGCCTCGGCCACCTCACCCATGCCCTCCTCCACCACGCCACGTGCCCCGTCGCCGTCGTACCCCACGACTGACGAGGCACCGGCGGGCACCCAGCCGGGGTGCAGACCCCACACCGGACCGGGCTCCCGTGCGTCGCCCGGGTGCTGGCCGAGTGCGCGGTTGTACAGCCGGGTGACCACGCAGCCGGGAGTTGAGGCGGCGTCACCGGAAAGCGGAGACGAGCCTTCGGGCCAGAAGTCATGCTGGGCCGCGGCTGTTGTGGTCCCTGGCGTAGGCTCGGAAGATCTCCTGCATGCTGCCGCCCGTATGCAGGAAGCGCTGGTCGAGGACGGCGGCCAGATCTTCGAGTGCGATGGTCAGGACGGCTGCGGAGTTCCGGGCAGCGGCGTGCCCGGTGGCACGGACGGACTGGCCCAGTTCAGCGGCGTAGTCGATGGTGTGGGCCAGGGAGGTGTTGCCGAGCCCGTCGTGGAAGTAGTACGACTCGGCGTACTGGAGAAAGTCCACGTGCACGCGTGCGATGTCGGCGGCCAGCCCGTCGATGAGGGCAACGGCGGAGGCGGTGTCCAGAGATTCCTCGGTGAGGTGGGCGCGGCGCAGATGTGACAGGCGCAGCGCGAGGGCCCGCCGCCGTGTGAGTGCCGGGTAAATGCCGAGGACCCAGGAGACGGTGGCGGTCAGCAGAGCGAAGCCGACAAGGGCTTCCAGCGGAGCGACGATGCGCAGCCATCCGGCAGTCGGGGCGATGTCGCCGAGGCCGAGAGTGGCCAGGGTGACCAGGGAGATGTACAGAGCGTCCACCGGTGTCGAGTGCTCCGTCGGGTCCAGGCCTCTGGCGAAGGAGAAGCCGTACGGCATGTGCGGCCAATAGACCAGCGCCCATCCCACAGCCACTCCGCAGGCCCACATGGCCACCACCGCCACCATGCCGAGCGGCCCCGCCAGACCTGCGGCCCGCCGACTGGGGCTGAGCCGCGATGCGAGCCGCCACAGGCCGGTCATGACCATCCTGCTCAGTCCCCCGTGCCGAGTGGGGTGCCACAAGGTGTGGAACACATCGCGGAGGATGAACATCACGGTTGCCGCACCAACCATGGTGATGATCCAGTTCATACGATCTCCGAACGCCGCTGTACCTCCTCAGCATGCCGCTCCATCCGACGCCACCGGGTGAGGACAAGCCGTATCACCATCATGTGGCGTGGAGGAGGAGATGTCGGACGGGCGGCACCGCGTTCTCAGGCTCCTCGCTTCTCCGCTTGCGCACATCGGCTGCTCGTGGTGGCAGCGATGGGGCAGGAGTGGCAGGAGGACTGGGACGCGATCGCTCCCGAGCAGAAGCACCGGCACGTCTCACATCTGTACGGTCTGCACCCAGGCAACCAGATCACCCGGCGGGACACCCCCGAGCTGTTCGCCGCAGCGCGCAAGACCCTGGAGCAGCGCGGTGACGCGGGCACCGGCTGGTCCCCCGCCTGGAAGATCAACTTCTGGGCCGGGCTGGAGGACGGCGCGCGGTGCTACACGTTGCTGACCGATCTGCTCACCCCCGAGCGCACCGCGCCGAATCTCTTCGACCTGCACCCGCCGTTCCAGATCGACGGCAACTTCGGTGCGACATCGGGCGTTTCGGAGTGGCTGCTCCAGTCCCACACGGATGAGGTGCGTCTGCTGCCCGCGCTGCCCCCGGCACTGCTCGACGGCCGGGTGCGCGGTCTGCTGGCACGCGGCGGCTTCGAGGTCGACCTGACGTGGCGCCAGGGCGCGTGGCTGACGGGCACGCTGCGTTCCCGCTCCGGCAACCAGGCGATCGTGCGGTCCGCCACGGATCTGAAGGTGGCCGTCCACGGCCATCGGGTCCGGGCACGGCGCCCGGAGCCGGGGCTGATCGTTTTCGACACGGAGCCCGGAGCGAGGTACCGCCTGAACCCCGCGGACTGAGCGCCTCCCACCACGAACGCGTCAAGCGCCGCCCCGTCCCCGGAGGGCCCGGGACCACGCGCGGGACTTCCCGGCCCGCTGCTCCGGCGGAGCGGCCTGACGGGAGTCCACGAGGAGACCGCTGCGCCGGAGGGAGGAGAGGTAGCCGTCGAGCAGCGTGGCGTCCACGGGCGGGCACGAGTCCCGCCACGCCGGCCAGATCTGGTCGGTGCGGGTGCGCGCGATGTCGGGGAAGACGGTGTCGAAGTACAGCTCCTTGACGCTGTGGTCGGCCTCGTTCGCCGCCGTGACGAAGAGGGGCACGAACGGCGCGATGGGAGCCTCGGGGTTGCGGCGCACATGATCGACGAGAGCGGCGGTCCACTCCGGGTAGCTGACGTCCTCGATGGCGTATCCCGCGGCGCGCATGCGGTCGACCATGTCGCCGAGCCGCGCCGGCCGGGGGTTGGTCAGGTGGACCACTCCCCCGAGATGCGGGAGCCGGGTGGCGATGCCGACGATCGCGTCGGTGACGGTGTCGACGGGCACGAGGTCGAGGGGGAGCGGGACCGCGGGGGCCGACCCCATGTGCGCGATGGCGTCGAAGACCGCGCAGATGGCGGTGGAGGTGTTCCAGGCGCCGGTGCGGCTGTGGCCGGTGATTTCGTAGGGCCGGTGGATGGTGACCGGCAGCCCCGCCTCCGCCGCGTGGCCGAGCATGCGCTCGGCCACCCACTTGGTCTCGGCGTACCCCATGCTGATGAGCTCGGGATGGCTGAGCGGGGTGCTCTCGTCGACATGCCGGACGCCCCCGGCGCCACTTCCGGAGAGCACCGCGGTGGTCGAGACGTAGTGGACGGGAATCCGTCGCCCCGCTGCCAGGTCGATCAGGGAGCGGACGGCTTCCACGTTCGCCTCCCTCAACTGCTGGTAGGGGTAGAGGAAGTTGACGTGGGCGGCGGCGTGCACGATCAGGTCGACGTCGTCCGCCAGGCCGTCGAGGACACCGGGTGCCATGCCCAGCCCGGGGCGGCCGAGTTCGGCCGGCAGCGGGCGGACCCGCCCGGGTTCGCCGA
The DNA here is from genome assembly GCF_052851135.1 of Streptomyces sp. BRA346. Lineage (NCBI taxonomy): Bacteria > Bacillati > Actinomycetota > Actinomycetes > Kitasatosporales > Streptomycetaceae > Streptomyces > Streptomyces sp. BRA346. The sequence goes on from NZ_JAIWIH010000009.1 coordinate 48,995, forward strand.
GACGGAGACCGAACCGCTGCATCGTGGCGTGGATCCGCCGCATCGCCTGCGGGCCGTCGGCGGCGCGCACCGGGCAGTGGATGGTCGCGTCGGTGTCCCGGAGCAGCCGTTCGAGCAGGAACGCGCCGACGAATCCGGTGGCCCCGGTGAGCAGAACGTGACGGGCCCGGGTGGGCTGCGGGGCAGCGGCCGGACCGGCGCCGACGTTCAGCTCGATGCGGGCCTCGGCTTCGTAGTCGGGCTGTGTCCGGTCGTCCGGCCCGGGCGGCAGGGTGCCGGTCGCCGCACGGTACGCGGCCAGGGACGGGGCCGCCAGCAGGCGCTGGAGCAGCGGCGCGAAGTGCTCGGCGGTCAGGCCGAGGGCGGCGATGGTGCGGGTGACGGCCTGGGCCGCGAGGAGGGAGTTGCCGCCCTCGGCGAAGAAGTCCGTGCTGTCGGACACCGGTGTGCCGAGCACCTCCGTCCAGATCTCCGCGACGGGGTCGCCCGGCCGGCCGGCGCGCGGCGGCTCCGAGCCGTGGTCCGGGGCGGCGGCCCGGGCGCGCAGCACCGCGTAGTCGGTCTTGCCGTTCCCGGTGAGCGGCATACGTTCCAGCAGGTGAAGGGGGGCGGGTATCGCGTGCGTGGGCAGCCGGCTCGCCAGGTGCGCACGGAGTTCCGCAGGTCCCACCGGCCGGGTGGCGTCCGCGGACGTGACGAACGCGGTGAGCCCCTTGCCGATGCCGTCGTTCCCCCGGACGACCACCGCGGCGTCGGCCACGCCGGGGTGCGTACGCAACAGGGCCTCCACGGCGTCGAGTTCGACGCGGAAGCCGCGGACCTTGACCTGCCGGTCCACCCGGCCGCGGAATTCCAGGAGCCCGTCACTGCCCCGGCGGCCCAGGTCACCGCTGCGGTAGAGACGCTCGCTCTCGCCGGTGTCGTTACGCAGCGTGACGAAGGCCCGGGCGGTCTCCTCGGGCCGGTTGAGGTAGCCCAGGGCCAGCCCCTCCCCGCCGATGCAGATCTCGCCCTCCTCGCCGGGGCCTGCCGGGCTGCCGTCGGCCCGCAGGAGGTGGCAGCTGCTGGCGGCCACCTGCCATCCGATCGGGACCGAGGAGGCATCGGGCGCCACGTGGCCGACGTCGTAGGCACTCACCATGATGCCGCCTTCGGTCGGGCCGTATCCGTTGATCAGATGCCGCGGCCGTCCCGTCGCGCACACCGCCGCCACCAGCCCCGGGTCCATGGCCTCACCGCCGACCAGCACCATGTCCAGGGCGCCGAAGATCCCGGCGTTGGTCCGCACCGAGTGGTGGAACAGGCTGGTGGTCATGAAGGCGTGCGTGATGCGTTCGGCGCGGAGCAGCGAGCCCAGCGCCTCCGTGTCCAGGAGTACGTCCCTGCCCGCCACGACGAGGCAGCCGCCGTTGAGCAGGGTGGCCCACATCTCGAAGAGGGAGCCGTCGAAGGAGAGGCCGAAGGTCTGGAGGACGCGCTTCCCGGAGCCGGGGCACCAGGGAGCGCCGCCCTCCGCCAGCCGGGTCACGGCGCGGTGCGGGAAGAGCACCGGCTTGGGGCGTCCGGTGGTGCCGGAGGTGAAGAGCACGTAGGCGCAGTTCTCGGCCGAACGTTCCGTGAGGGACGGGACGTCCGGGTCGTGGGTACCGGTGGGCCGTGTCCGCACCAGTGCGTCGAACTCCTCCCAGCCCACCGGCTCGTCGCCCGCCGCCGCCACCGGCTCGTGGCCGGGAAGTGCGATGGCCAGTCGTACACCGGCGTCGGTGAGCATCTCCGCGGCTTGGGCCGACGGGTACTGCGCGTCCACCGGGACGCACACCGCGCCGGCCCGCAGGATGCCGACCATGGCGACCGTCGCCTCCCAGGAGCGCGTGCCGAGGACCGCGACGGCGTCCCCGGGGCGTACGGCCCGGCTCAGGAGAGCCTGGGACAGGGACCGTGACCAGTCGTCGAGCTCCTGATACGCATACGTTCTGCCGCCGTCCTGGACCGCCGGAGCGTCGGGTCCGCGCACTGTCTGCCGGGCCAGCAGACCGGGAAGCGAGGCGCTCCGTGGGGGGACGGAAACGGAGCTCTGTCGGCTCTCGCCGGTGGGCGTGTTCGTGTGCATGGTTTTGCTCCACAGAGGGCCGGCCCGAGGCATGGGGGTGCGTCAGGGCACGAGGGGAAGCCGACCGGCGGCCGCGTGGGGCCTGCGGGTCGGGGCCGGTGGTTCGGAGAAGTCGGCAGACGTCAGACGGCAGACGTCAGAGGGAAATCAGCGCGGTCCAGCAGTCCATCGGCGGAGCCGGTATGCCGGAACGTCGCCGATGTGCGTCACCCTGCCGGGCGTAACCCTTCACCCGAACCGGCACTGCGTGCCCTGAATCGGTGGGAAACGTGCTCCGGGTGCTGTTGGTCCGTCAAGGAACTCGACACCCTCCCGTACGGGGGCCGGTGAGGATTCCCGCCACACACGCCCTTCTGCCTTCCTGAGCATCCTTACCCACAACAGCATCAGTTGAAGACACAACTTTGACGTGCCGAAGGCCACAGCCCGGACCGGGCCTCAGCCCTTCGTCCACCGCTTCACGCCGCGCCACCAGGACAGCCAGGACCGGTCGGCGGGAGCAGGGGCGGTCGAGAAGGCGGGCTTGGTCTCGGGCGCTGCCGTGGGGAGCTCGGTACGCAACGCCGCCGGCGGTGTCAGACCGGGTGCCCGCGGCGCCTGGTGGCTGGGAGTGAACTCGACCGGCAGCCCCTTGAGGTGGCGGTACATCAGCGAGGAGGTCCACTCCAGGTCGTCGTTCGGGACGGACAGCCGGAGATCGGGCAAGCGGGTGAGGAGGATGTCGATGGCCGTGTCGGCGATGGCCCGGCCGATGTGCTGGCCGGGGCATTCGTGCGGGCCGCCGCTGAAGGCGAGATGGGAGCGGTTGCCGTGCACGGAGGCGTTCAGATCGGGGCGGATCGCCGGGTCGACGTTCGCGGCGCCGAGACCGAGCAGGAGCATGTCCCCTGCCGCAATGGGCTGTTCGGCGAGCACGGTGTCGCTGGTGGCCCACCGCCCCAGGAGCGTCATCATCGGTGGCTCGTCCCACATCACCTGCTCCATCGCGTCCGGCAGCGTCATGTGCCCGCCGGCCAGGTTCGCGCGGAAGCGGTCGTCGGTGAGCAGCGTCCGCAGGGCGTTCGCGATCAGGTTGACGGTGGTCTCGTTGGCGGCGGTGAGGATGAGCCGCAGATGTTCGCGGATCTCGTCGTCGCTGAGGCCGGAGGGGTGCTCGATCAGCTTGGAGGGGAAGTCGTGACGGGGGTCGGCGCGCTTGCGCTCGACTAGTTGTTGCAGGGTCCGGGTGATGTAGTCGTTGCTCGCCGCCGCGGTGTCCGTACCGGTGAGCGCGTCCTGGACGGCGGCGGCCAGGGCAGGACCGTACTCGTCCGGCATGCCGAAGAGCTGTGTCATGACCCGCAGCGGAAGCTGGGCGGCGAACTGGCTCACCAGGTCGGCCCGTCCGCTGTGCTCGAACCCGTCGACGAGCTGGTGGGTGAAACGGGTGACATGGCGCCGGATACCGCGCGACTCGAAGCGGCCCAGGCTGTCGGTGACCGCGCCGCGCAGCCGCTCGTGCTCCTCGCCGTCGACGAAGACGCACAGCGGCTGCCAGGCCGTGATGGGTGCCAGCGGATGGTCGGCCGTCACCCGCCCCTCGGCCATGTCCCGCCAGTACCGTGAATCACGGGAGAAGACGGTGGGGGTGCGCAGCACATCGAGGTTCTCGCGATGCCCGAGGACCAGCCAGGCGGGCAGGTCGCCGTGGACGAGTACGGGGGCGACGGGACCGTGCGCGGCCCGCAGCTTCTCGTACACACCCATCGGGTCGGCCTGGGCCTCGGCGCCGTACAGGCGGTGCAGTGCGTCCGGAGTCATGCCGTGGGCCGGGCAGCCGGGCGGCGGGGTCGCCGGGCGGTCGGTCGTGGGCTCGGGGGTGTTGGCGGTCACGTGGACTCCGAGGTCGTCGCGAAGGTTCGCAGATAGCGCATCAGGGAAAGCAGCACGTCCCGGCTCGACGGTCGCTCGCGTGCGTCGCACACCACGATCGGCACGCTCTCCGGAAGGTCGAGTGCGCCGCGCACCTCCTCGGTGAGATAGGAGGTCGCGTCGGGGAAGGAATTGACGGCGATCACGAAGGGCACCTCGGCCTCTTCCAGACGCCCGATCACGTCGAAGCTGACTTCCAGACGCCGGGTGTCGACGAGCACGATGGCCCCCAGCGCACCCTCGAACAGTCCGTTCCACAGGAACCAGAAGCGCTGCTGGCCGGGTGTGCCGAAGAGATACAGCACCAGCTCGTCGTTGAGCGTGATCCGGCCGAAGTCCATCGCCACGGTGGTCACGGTCTTGCGCTCCACACCGGCGATGTCGTCGACCCCGGCGCCGGCCTGCGTCATCGTCTCCTCGGTGGTCAGCGGCCTGATCTCGCTCACCGAGCGGACGAAGGTGGTCTTTCCGACGCCGAAACCGCCCACGATGACGATCTTGACCGCGGAGGAGGCCGACGACGGCAGCCGGTCCTCGCGCCGGGGCTCCGTGACCGTGTCAGAGATTCTGGAGACCATCGATAACCGCCTCTATCAGTGCGATGTCGGGACGCGAGGACGAGGCGGGCGCGCGGGCCTCGACCCGTCCGTCGGCCAGCAGATCAGCGAGGAGCACGCTGATCACACTGGTGGGCAGGGTCAGATGAGCGGAGATTTCCGCGACGGACACCGGTGACCGGCACACCCGGAGGATGGCGGCGAGCTCCGGCTGGATGCCCGCCTTCGGCTCCTCCCGGGACACGATCAGGGTGACCAGGTCGAGGTCGGCCTGCTCCGTTGATTCCGCCCGGCCGCCGGTGATGACGTAGAGCCGCTCGGGACCGCCCTCGTCCCAGTCCCGGTCGGATGCGCTCACCGCACGTGCCCGTCGCTCCGCGGCGGGCTGGTGAGATGCGCGCCGATCCGGGCGACGAGGTCACGCATGCACTGGCCGACCAGTCCGGCGTCCACCCCCTCGTCGGCGAGCACCGCCAGATGGGCACCGGCGCCCGCGGCCATCAGGTACATGAAGCCACCGCTGATCTCGATGACGACCATCCGCATCCGCCCGTCGCTGTGCGGGAACTCGGCGGCGACGGCCACGGACAGGCTCTGGAGGCCCGAACCGACCGCGGCGATGCGGTCCGCGGTGTCCATGTCCGTGTCGTACCGGGCCATGCACAGGCCATCCGACGACAGGACCACGATGTGGCGAGTCTGGGGGACGCTCTCCGCGAGATCCTTGAGCATCCAGTCCATGTCCGCGCGCTGCTGCATCGGTTACTCACCCTTGTCTGACGTGTCGCTGTTGGCCCGGGAAGGTGCTGCCCTGGGCTTGTCGGCTGAGAGACCGCTCTGCAATTCGGCCATCCAGACGCCGGGCGCGGGTTCCTCGTGCGCCGTCTGCGCCGGTCCCGGCAGGGGTGTGGTCCGCGTACCGCGCCCGGTCGCCGGACGACGGCGGCGCCGCTGGGGCAGCCCGCTGGCCGTCCGCTCGGCCTCGGCCGGCGTCTCTTCCCCGGTACGGTCGTCCGCGCGCACCGGGGCGGACCGGTCCGCGTCCGTGGCCTCGTGCGGGTCCACTGCCGTACCGGCGTCCGGGTACGCGTCCGGGGACGCGGTGCGCGGTGCGAAATCCTCGGTGGCCGCCCGGGAGGGCGCGCCCTGTGCGGCGGCCGGCCGGTCCGCCGGCCGGGGCCCGGACGAGGCGCCGATACCGTGCGCCCGCCCCGTCGCGGGTGCGGTGGTGAGCAGGCTCTTCGGCACGGTCAGCACCGCGCGCACGCCTCCGTAGGCGGACGGCGGGAGCGCCACCTTGAAGTCGTAGGCCTGCGCGAGGCGGCCGACCACGGCGAGCCCCAACCGCGGCGACTCCCCCAGGTCGTTCAGGTCGATGCCGGCCCGTGCCTCCTTGAGCATCCTCTCGGCCCGCGACCGCGCCTCCTCGCTGAGACCGACACCGCCGTCCTCGACCTCGATGGCGATGCCCATGTGCACCTCCACCGCCGTCAGATGGACGCGGGTCTTGGGCGGCGAGTACCGGCTGGCGTTGTCCAGCAGTTCCGCCAGTGCGTGGATGAGCGGTTCGACGGCGGTACCGACGACGGCGACCTCGGCGACGGTGTGCAGCTCCACCCGCTGGTAGTCGAGGATCCGGGACATGGCGCCACGCAGCACGCTGTAGAGGGGCACCGCCTTGCTCCACTGGCGGCCCGGCCGCGCCCCGCCGAGCACGGCGATGCTGTCGGCCAGCCGGCCGATCAGGGCGGTGCCGTGGTCGAGGCGGAGCAGGTCGGCGAAGAACGCCGGTTCCTGACCGTGCCGGTCTTCCATCTCCCGCAGGTCCGTCGCCTGTTGGTGCACGATGGCCTGGACCCGGCGCGCGATGTTCACCACACCGCGCTGCGCCGAGTCACGCATGCTCTCCTCCGCCTGCACGGCCTCGACGACGGACCGCAGCAGTGCCTGGTGCGCCGCCTGGGACTGCGGGCTGAGCCCCTCGTCCTGGGCGGAGACGGACAGCAGGACGTCCTCGGCGAACTCACCTTCCTGGAGCCGGGCGACAGCCGCCGGCAGATGCTGCTCGGCCAGCCGGATCGTCGCGGCCTCCTGCCGCCGCAAGTCCTGGAGCAGGGCTGCTTCCCGCGTGGCGTGCTCGGCCCGCAGCGCGGCGGCTTCCCGGCCGCGGCGGGCCGCCTCGACCGAGACGAGCGCGACGATCGCCGTGGCGATGACTCCGCACCAGATGGCCGGTGCCCTCCCGCCCGCCGGCGCGATCGTCGCGATGACTGCCGTGGCCACGGCCATCAGGCCAGCGGGAGCCGACCACGCCGCGGCAAGGCCGGTCGAGGGGCCTCCGGGTGACGACGTAGTACGAACCATCAGCATCCTCAATCATCGAGAGAATCCGGAACCAACGGGATACGCGGCAGGTGCGACAATCATCCAACTCATTGCGCGAACCAGCCTATTACCGCGCCAAGTCCACACAATGAGTTCGCCTGCCGAGCCATTCGATTGACACTATATTCACACGTGAGCTCCCATCACACACCGCATCTGACCTGGGCGGCAGACGCCGCGGGTCATGGTGGCGTGCGTCTTGTGGAGATATCTGTGGTGGCGGCCTCCTGCACTGTGTGGCGAATCACGACCCGATGGGGCAATGTGTCCGCTTAGCGGGCGAAGAATTCGCCATCAATTGCCCGGATCGGCGGACGCGCGGTGACCGGAATGAATGCGGGCGACCACGCACCGCCACCGGCGACATCCGCGACGGCGTTCTCTCCGCGAGGGCGCGTCGCCGTCGTCAGGGGACTACGCGGGAAGGTCATCACCGATGTGCTCGATCAGGTGCGCGAGGAAGGCCCGCACCGCCGCGGGCAGCGCGCGCCGCGCCATCGACTGGATCTGCATGCTCCGGCGGCTCAGTTCCGGGTTGCGGATGGGAACGATCGCCAGGCGGTCGGCGGCGAGCCGCCGCCGCACCGTCAGCGGACCGACCAGGGTGACCCCACCGCGTAGCTGCGCGAAACTCTGGAGCGCACCCGAGTAGTTGCTGACGAGCGCGGGCTCGAAGCTCAGCCCTTCCAGCGCCACGCAGACGTCGAAGAGCTGCCGGATCGTGGTCCCCTCGTCCATCAGGGCGAGCGGGTACTCCAGCAGGTCCGCGAGCTCGACGTACTCCCGGTGCGCCAGGGGGTGATCGTCGGGCGTCAGCGCGTAGATCTGCTGCTGCTGCGAATACTCGACCTTGATTCCCCCTTCCGGTCCGAGGCTATAGGTGACGGCCAGGTCCACCGTGCCGTCCGCCACCTGCCGCGTCGCCGCCGCCGGGCCGGTGACGTCCAGCCGGAACCGCACCCCCGGATGCTTTTCCCGAAATGCGGTGATAGCCGTCGGCAGGAAATCGCGCGCGAAACCCTCGGAGCTCGCGAGTTTGACGGTACTGCGGTGCAGGGCCTCGATGCCGTGCACGTCGGCGAGCACCTGCTCGGCCTCGAGCGCGCTGCGCCGGGCGTAGGCGGTGAGGATCTCGCCCGCCTCCGACAGCACCATCCCCCGCGGCTGGCGCTCGAACAGCGGCGCCCCGACCTCCTGCTCCAGCTTCGCGATCTGCCGGCTGATCGCCGACGTGGCCACGTGCAGGCGCTCCGAGGCCTCGCTGATCGAACCGGTGCGCGCGACCTCGAGGAAGTAGCGCAGCGACGTGGGCAGGAGGTGCATTCCGAGAATGTACTCCAGCACGCAGAGCGTCCGCCGTGGGCGGCGGTGGGGAGGCGGCCGACCGCAGCCGTTGCCGCCAGGGCAATACACCTTTCGAAAACGTGCAATTGCCTCCTCTGTCGCCGCCCTACCCCGCTCCGTAAACTCGGCGCACCGGCCGGATGCATTGTAAATTACACGTTTCCCACGTTAAGGGTAATGATGACCCGTGCTGCCGTGATCGATTGCGCTAGCGAATACTACGATTCCGGGGAATTCCTCGCCGACCTCGGCCGCCGGGTCGCGTTCGCGACCGAAAGCCCGGACGGGGCGCGGGCGCGGGTGCTGCGTTCCTACCTCGCCGACGAGCTGGCCCCGGCGCTCACCGGCCGACTGGGCTGCGAGGCGCGCGTCCTCGACAACCCCGCCGGCGACTACCCGCTGCTCGTGGCGACCCGGCACGAGGACGATGAGCTGCCCACGGTGCTGGTCTACGGCCACGGCGACGTCGTCCTCGGCGAGCCGGAGCGATGGCGGCCCGGCCTCGATCCGTGGCAGGTCGTGGTCGAGGGCGACCGCTGGTACGGCCGCGGCACCGCCGACAACAAGGGCCAGCACACCATCAACTTCGCGGCGCTCGAGCGCGTGCTCCGCGTGCGCGGCCGGCTCGGCTTCAACCTCAAGGTGCTGGTCGAGACCGGCGAGGAGTCCGGCTCACCGGGCCTGCGCACGGTCTGCGCCCAGTTGCGGGACGAGCTCGCCGCCGACGTGCTGATCGCGTCCGACGGGCCGCGCGTGGCCGCGGAGCGGCCGACGCTGTTCCTCGGTTCACGCGGCTCCACCCCGTTCACGCTGCGGGTCGACCTGCGCGAGGGCTCGTACCACTCCGGCAACTGGGGCGGTCTGCTGCGCAACCCGGCGACCGTGCTGGCGGGCGCGCTCGCCGGCATCGTCGACGCGCGCGGCCGCATCCTCGTCCCCGGTCTGCGGCCGCGGGAGATCCCCGAGAACGTCCGGGAGGCCTTGCGCGACATCGCGGTCGGCGGCGGACCGGACGATCCGCCCGTCGACGACGGCTGGGGCGAACCCGGTCTCACCCCGGCCGAGCGCCTCGTCGGCTGGAACAGCATCGAGGTGCTCGCGCTCGCCGCCGGGAACCCGGACAGCCCGGTCAACGCCATTCCCGGCAGCGCCCACGCGCACTGCCAGCTCCGGTCCGTGGTCGGCACCGACGTCGACAAGCTCGGCGTCATCCTCCGCAAGCACCTGGACGAGCACGGATTTCCCATGGTCGACGTCGAGGTCGGCCCGACCATGCCGCCGACTCGGACGGATCCGGACGACCCCTGGGTGCGCTGGGCGCTCGGCTCGATCAGCCGCACCACCGGCACGGACCCCGCGCTGCTGCCGAACCTCGGCGGCAGCCTTCCCAACGACGCCTTCGCAGGCGAGCTGGGGTTGTGCACGCTCTGGATCCCGCACTCCTACCCCGCCTGCGCCCAGCACGCCCCGGACGAGCACCTGCTGGCCCCCGTGGCGCGGGAGGGACTGCGCATCATGGCCGGCCTGTTCTGGGACCTCGGCGAGGACTCTCCCGTGAGGAGCCACCCATGACCGCACCCCCACGGACAGTCGCCCCCGAAGCGCCGGTGAAGGTGCACCGCGTCATCGTCGCCGCGTCCATCGGGAACGCCCTGGAATGGTTCGACATCCTCGTCTACGGCTTCTTCGCCGCGACGATCTCGAAACAGTTCTTCCCCACCGCCGACGAGACCGTGTCGCTGCTGCTGACGCTCAGCACGTTCGCGGTGGCCTATGTGGTGCGTCCACTGGGGGCACTCGTGCTCGGCGCGTATGCCGACCGTGCCGGGCGCAAACGTGCGCTCATGGTGTCGATCCGGCTCATGATGGTCGCGACGCTGCTCATCGCGATCATGCCGCCGTACGCGAAGATCGGGCTCGTCGCGCCGATCGCGATCCTGCTCGCCCGGCTCGTCCAGGGCTTCTCCGCGGGCGGGGAGTTCGGCAGCGCCACCGCGTTCCTCGTCGAGCACAGGCCCGAGAAGCGCGGTTTCATGGCCAGCTGGCAGTTCGCGAGCCAGGGGTTCGCGACGCTGCTCGCGTCGGCGTTCGGCACGGTGCTCACGGCCACGCTGTCCGAAGCGCAGCTGGAGTCGTGGGGTTGGCGCATCCCGTTCTTCTTCGGTTTGCTGATCGGCCCGGTCGGCTACTACATCCGGCGTTACGTCGGCGAGGCCGGTGAGTTCGTCAAGACCGCGGATCAGGAGCGCGCGCCGGTGAAGGAGACGTTCCGCACCCAGAAGGACCGCATGCTCCTGGCCATGGGCGCGCTCGCCGTGTCCACCGCGATCAGCTACCTCATCACCTACATGCCCACCTTCGCGGTGAAGGAGCTGGACCTGCCGGCGTCGACCGGATTCGCGTCCACCTTGGTCACCGGAGTCGTGCTGACCGGCCTGACTCCCGTGGTGGGTCACCTGTCGGACCGGTTCGGCCGCACCCGGATCATGCTGATCTTCGCCACGCTGATCCTCGCGCTGGTGTACCCCAGCTTCGCGTTCCTGGTCGCCGCCCCGGGCTTCACGGTGATCCTCGGCGTGATGTTCCTGATCGGCGTGCTGAAGGCCGGCTACTTCGCGCCGCTGCCCGCGATGATGGCGGAGCTGTTCCCCGTCACCAACCGGGCCACCGGCCTGGCGGTGAGCTACAACATCGCCGTGATGCTGTTCGGCGGCACGACGCCGCTGGTGATCGTCTGGCTCGTCGACGCCACCGGCAACAAGCTCGCGCCGACCTTCTACCTGATGTTCCTGGCCGTGCTCAGCCTGTTCTGCGTGGTGTTCGCGCGGCGCAGGCACGGCATTCACTGATCGGAGAAATCACTTGTCCCTCAACGACTTCGACCGCTACCCGCTGCTGTTCGGCCCGTCGCCGGTGCACCGCCTGGAGCGCCTGACCACGCACCTGGGCGGCGCGGAGATCTGGGCCAAGCGCGAGGACTGCAACTCCGGCATCGCCTACGGCGGCAACAAGACCCGCAAGCTGGAGTACCTCGTGGCCGACGCCCTGGCGCAGGGCTGCGACACGCTCGTGTCGATCGGCGGCGTGCAGTCCAACCACACGCGCCAGGTCGCGGCGGTCGCGGCACGGGCGGGGCTCAAGTGCGTGCTGGTCCAGGAAAGCTGGGTCGACTGGCCGGACGCGGTGTACGACAAGGTCGGCAACATCCTGCTGTCCCGGCTCGCCGGAGCGGACGTGCGGCTGGTGAAAGCCGGGTTCGGCATCGGGTTCAAGGAGAGCTGGGAGCAGGCGATCGCGGAGATCGAGGCGGCGGGCGGCAAGCCCTACGCGATCCCCGCCGGCGCCTCGGACCACCGGCTCGGCGGGCTGGGCTTCGCGAACTGGGCGTTCGAGGTGGCGGAGCAGGAAAAGCAGCTCGGGGTCTTCTTCGACACCATCGTGGTGTGCTCGGTCACCGGCAGCACCCAGGCCGGCATGATCGCCGGATTCGCCGCGCTGGGCGGGCGGCCCCGGCGGATCCTCGGCATCGACGCCTCGGCCAAGCCGAAGGAGACCTGGGACCAAGTGGCGCGGATCGCGCGCGCGACCGCGTCGCTCATCGGCCTGGACCGGGAGCTCGCCCACGACGAGATCCTGCTCGACGAGCGCTACCACGCGGGCACCTACGGCATCCCGGACGAGTCCACCATGGACGCGATGCGGCTGGCCGCACGGACCGAGGGCATGGTCACCGACCCGGTGTACGAGGGCAAGTCCATGGCGGGCCTCATCGACCTCGTCGCCCGGGGCGAGATCGCCAAGGACGCCAAGGTGCTCTACGCCCACCTCGGCGGGCAGCCGGCGCTGAACGGCTACAGCGCCCTGTTCGGGTAGACGTCGACCGGCAAGGGGCCGTGAGGTCCGCCCGTCCTCACGGCCGAGGTCATCCTCCATGGGGATGCTCCACACGGTGCGGCCTCAACCGGTGTGCGGCTCCTCCATTGTCCCGTGCCATGGCTCCCCCTCAATATCGTGCGCACCTCGCCCTGCGAGGGATCGGGCTGTCCAGCACGCGAACAGGAGATCCGCATGGCCACGAACCCCTTCACGGCATCGGAGGAGGAGGTGAGTGGCCGTGAAACCTGGCTTGCCCGCCTGGCGTTGCGGTTCACGCGCTTCTCCGAGAAGTGGCTGCCCGACGCTCTCGGCTTCGTCCTGATCGGCACCTTCGTGGTCCTTGCCCTGGGACTCGTCTCGGGGGAAAGTCTGCTCGGCGCGCCGAGCGACCCGGAAGCGACCAGCGGCTTCGGCCTCGTGGACGCGTGGGGCAAAGGATTCTGGTCGCTCATAGAGTTCACCTTGCAGATGGCGATCATCGTCATCGCCGGCTACGCGGTCGCGGTCTCGCCACCGGTCGCCCGCCTCGTCGCGCGGCTCGCTGCCCTGCCGCGAACTCCGCGCGGCGCCATCACGTTCACCGCCGCGGTCGCCATGACCACCTCCTACGTGAACTGGGCCTTCAGCCTCGTCTTCACCGCCATCCTCGCCAAGGAGATCGCCCGCCGACTGCCCGGAGTCGACTACCGCGCCATCGGAGCCATGGCCTTCCTCGGGCTCGGCACGGTGTGGGCCCAGGGCCTGTCGGGATCGGCCGCGCTCCAGGTGGCCAGCGCGGTCTCCAGCCCCACCGCCGTGCAGAAGATCATCGCCGAGGAGCGGGGCAGCGGGGTCATCCCCCTGACCGACACCATCTTCCTCTGGCAGGGCATCGTGGCCACGGTGGTCGTCTTCGCGGTCGCGGTCACCATGGCGTGGTTCCTGGCCCCGTCTCCGGAGCGTGCGATGACCGCGGAACGCCTCGGCATCGATCTCGGTCCCGCGCTCCGCACGAAGAGCCCGAGCTCCCGGCGCAGCCGCCCCGGCGAATGGGTCGAGTTCAGCCCGACCCTCACGATCGCGCTCTTCGTTCTGGGCGTGTGGTATCTCGCCCGCCACTTCGCCCGAGCCGAGGGCGATCCGCTCAATGCCCTCGATCTGAACACCGTCAACCTGATCCTCATCCTGCTGGCCCTCATCCTGCACTGGCGGCCCGTGCACCTCGCCCGCGCCTTCAGGGAGGGGGCACCGGCCGCCTCGGGCGTGTTGCTGCAATTCCCCTTGTACGGCGGCATCTTCGGAATGATCGCTTTCACCGGACTGCACCGGACCATCGCAGACTGGCTGGTGTCGGTGTCGAACGAGCACCTCTACCCGGCCCTCATCGGTGTCTACAGCTGTGTGCTCGGGGTGTTCGTACCCAGCGGCGGTGGCAAGTGGGTGATCGAGGCGCCCTACGTCCTCGGGGCGGCCAACGAACTCCACGTGAACCAGGGATGGATGGTCGTGGTGTACGACCTCGGCGAGGCCAGCGCCAACCTCCTCCAGCCGTTCTGGATGCTTCCCACCCTCGCGATCCTCGGCCTGAAGGCGCGCGACATCATGGGCTACACCTTCGCCATGTTCCTCGCCTTGTTTCCCACGGTGCTCGTCCTCGTGACGTTGCTCGCTCAGACCCTGTCCTTTCCCTGACGGATGCTACGCCGCCACCCATGAACCGGCTCCGCGTGGCAGCGCTACCTCTCGGCGTCCGCGAGCAGTTGGAGAGCGAGCTGCTGGAGCTCCGGGCCCGCCTTCTCCGGGCTGCCGGTGTCGAAGGGCGGATCGGGGTCGTATTCCACGGCGAGCTGCATCGCCTGCGCCACCGTCTCGTCGGACAGGCGGGCGGCGAGGTGCAGGCCCATGTCGATACCGGCGGAGACCCCGGCCGCGGTGATGATCTTCCCTGCTTCGACGGACCGCCCCGGGCCGCGAAGCGGTGGAGGCGATGCGCGCACTGGGCATCGAGCCGGTGCTGGTGACCGGTGACGGGGCCGCCCGGCTCAGGCGATGGCCGAACGGGCGGGCATCGAGAGGGTCCATGCCGGGGTGACCCCGGAGGGAAAGGAAGAGATCGTCACCGCGCTGCGCGCCGAGGGCCGGTGCGTCGCGGTGATCGGCGAGGGGGTCAACGACGCCGCCGCGCCGGCCTCCGCCGACCTGGGCATGGCGATGGGCGGTGGCACGGATGCCGCGATCGGCGCGGCCGACATCACCCTCGTACGGGAGGACATGCTGGCCGTCGTCGACGCCATCCGGCTCACCCGGCGCACGCTGAGCACCATCCGCGCCAACCTCGTCTGGGCCTTCGGCTACAACGTGGTCACCGTTCCGCTGGCCGCGACCGGCTGGCTCAACCCCATGGTCGCGGCCGCGGCCATGTCCGCGAGTTCGGTCCTGGTCGTCACCAACAGCCTGCGGCTGCGGGCCTACGCCCCGGGCGGGCGGCGGACCGGCACACCGCCCGCTCCCCTCGCGTCCCATGACGCAGGGGCCACCGAGCACGGCCGTACGGGCCCTACGGGCAGGAAGAACGACGTCCTCAGCGGCCGATGACCGCACCCCACCGCGGCGCCGCCTGAGAGAGGCGGCGGCCCGGGGAGCGCGGGCGGCACCGCGAGGGACAGTTCGGCAAGCCCGGCACCTGGACACTAATGAACGCGCTGGAGCGCGCCGGTGCACGGATCACCCGCGGGGAGTGGGCCAACGAGCTGCCCAAGCCGGAGTTCGAGGCCCGCTCCAGGGCCCTGCCGAACCGGGCACGCCGGGCAGGCAGCCACGTGCTGTTCACCAGCTGCACGCCCGGAACGACACCGGTGAGCCCACACGTCGCGTGGGCGCAGACATATGAGAACGACGTCGTCATCGACCGGCTCTTCGATCAGTCCCGTTGAGGCCCTGACTCAGCTCGGTGTCGACGGTCCGGTCCAGTCGGCTGCCACATGACCGATGCGCACCCGCTGCGGGTGGTCGCCGACCGCCACCGACGCGGTCTTCTCGCCCGTCGCGAAGTCGATCGCGGTGACCCGGTCGGCACCGCTCTCGGAGACGACGCAGGAGGTGCCGTCGCCGCTCACCGTCGCCCAGTACGGCTTCGAGGTCGGCACCAGGGGGCCTTCCCGAAGCGATTCCCGGTCCACGACGGTCGCATAGTCGTCCATCGTCCCGGCCACGCACAGCTTCTTGCCGTCGGGGCTCATCGACAGGCCGTGGTGGCGGGAGTCGTTGACCCAGGTGGTGCGGTCCTCACTGGTCGCCGGATTCTTCGGGAGGGTTTTCGCGCGGGTGATCTTGTCCTTGGCCACGTCGTACTCCAGGAACCCGTTGAAGAAGGAGACCTGGAAGTAGAGCTTGGACTCATCGGGGGTGAAGGCGACGGGCCGGACGGCGTCGGACAGGTCCTTGCGGCCGAAGGCGTCGAGCCGTTCGCGCATGTCGATGACCTTGACCTGCCGATACGTGTTCGCGTCGACCACGGTGATGCGCCGGTCGCCCTTCGTCCAGTCCATCGACGGATCGTCCAGGGCGGTGTTGACCTCGCCGATCGACATGTTCCAGAGGTACGTACCGTCCTCGGTGAAGACGTTCTCATGGGGCTTGTCACCGGCGGAGAACGAACCGAGTTGCCTGCCCGTCTCGATGTCGAGGACGTGCACCGTATTCGACGTCGAAGCCGACACCGCGACGCGTTTGCCGTCGGGCGACACGGCCATGTGGTCCGCGCGGAATCCCGACACGGGGAAGCGCCAGCTGATTTTTCCCGTCGCGACGTCGATGGAGACCACGTCGGCGAAGCTGGGCCGGGAGACGACGATGGCGGAGCCGTCCGGGGTCGAGTACATGTCGTCCACGAACTGGTCGTGCCCCTCCCCCGGCCCCAGCCGGATCCCCAGGAAGAAGGCGAGCTTGACGGGGTTGAGGTAGATCTCGGTGAGCCGCTGGTCCTTGTCCGGTATGACGTTGATCCGGCCGATCCTGGCCAGGTCACCGCTGGACTTGATGACGTCGGCGGTGCCGTCCCAGTTGTTGCCCACGAACATCACCTCCCGCAGGCCGGTGGCTTTGGCCTGTGCGGAGGCGTTCACCGCCGTGGAACCGGTCACGGCCAATGCCACGGCAGCGGCGAGGGAGAGAACCATTCGGGTGGAGCCACGGTGCTCGGGAGGCATGGTCACTCCATTCGAGGTGGGGGGTCTGTCAGCGTCGGGGGCGCCACCTACTGGAAAGTAATGAAGGCGGATGCCTCTCACAAGAGTTCTGACCGCAAAAAATGACAGCCACTCAACTTCGCTGGCGTCTACCGCCGGTGCGGCTGCTCAGGAAGCAGCCGCCGCCGCGGGCAAAGGCGCTCATCACGCGTCGTCCGCCGCGTGGACCCGCTCACCCCCCACGAAGGTCTGGAGCACCCGGCAGTCGGCGATCTCCTCACGAGGCCCGTCGAAGGGGTCGCGGTCCAGGACGACGAGATCGGCGAGTTGCCCGGGGGCGATGGCGCCCGTGTCATCCGCGTGGTTCACATACGCGCTGCCCGCCGTGTACGCGGCGATGGCCGCCTCCAGGCCGATGCGCTGCTCGGGAAGGAAGGGCGCGGTCCCCTCGGGGGCGTCCGGCAGTCGGCGGTTGACCGCGACATGGATGCCCTCCAGCGGATCCGGGCTGCTGACCGGCCAGTCGCTGCCCGCGGCGAGCGTGGCCCCGGCCCGCAGCAGCCCGCCGAAGGGGTACTGCCATCCGCCGCGCTCGGCGCTGAGGAAGGGCAGTGTCAACTCGTCCATCTGGGGCTCGTGCGCGGCCCACAGGGGCTGGATGTTGGCGGTGGCGCCGAGCGTGCGGAAGCGCGGGATGTCGGATGGGTGGACCACCTGGAGATGCGCCAGATGGGGGCGGGTGTCACGGTGGCCGTTGGCGGTCCGCGCGGCCTCCACCGCGTCCAGCGCCTCCCGTACGGCCCGATCGCCGAGCGCGTGGAAGTGGACCTGGAAGCCGTGTGCGTCCAGCGCGGTGACGTACTTCCTCAGCTCCTGCGGATCGACGAAGCTGATGCCGGAGTTGTCGGAGGCGCAGCCGCAGCCGGTGAGATAGGGGCCGAGCATCGCCGCGGTGTGGTTCTCGGCGACACCGTCCTGCATGATCTTCACGGTCGTGGCGCGCAGCGCCCGGCCGCGCCCGGTCGCCTCCCGGCGGGCGAGCAGCTCCGGGATCTGCTCGGCGCCCCGCGCCCGGTCCCACCACAGGGCGCCGACGACCCGGGCGGTGAGCAGGCCGTCGTCGAGGGCGGCGTGGTACGCGGGCGTCGGGTCGGCCATGTTGGCGTACGAGCCCACGATGGCGTCCTGCCAGGCGGTCACCCCGAGTGCGTGCAGGACGGACTGGGCGCGCAGCAGCGCGGCGGTCTGCTCGGCGAGCGTGACCTCGGGCAGCAGCGTGCCGACCAGGGATGCCGCGCCTTCCTGGAGCATGCCGGTGGGGTTGCCATGCTCGTCCCGCTCGATCCGGCCGTCCGCGGGATCGGGGGTACCGGCGTCGATTCCCGCGAGCTGGAGGGCGCGGGTGTTGACCCAGGCGCCGTGGTGGTCGCGGTTGGGCAGATAGACCGGCCGGTCGGGGACGATCGTGTCGAGCATCGCGGCCGTCGGCGTGCCACCGGGGAAGGCTTCCAGGGACCAGCCGCCACCGGTGATCCAGCCGAGGTCCCGGTGCTGATCGGCGTAGGCGGCCACCCGCCGCAGGTACTCCCGCGCGTCGGTGGAGTCCCCGAGATGGCACTGCCCGAGTTCGATACCGGCGCCCAGCGGATGGACATGGGCGTCCTGGAAGCCGGGCAGCAGCAGCCGCCCGGCGAGGTCCACCACCTCGGTGCCGGGGCCGATCAGATCGTGCACCTCCTCCCGGCCGACGGCGATGACACGCTCGCCGCGTACCGCGACGGCGGTGGCGCGGCCGTGCGCCGGATCGACGGTGTGCACCGGGCCACCGGTGAAGACGAGATCGGCGGTGGTGTCGGACATCAGATGTGCTCCAGGGATCGAGGGTTGTCAGGAAGCGGTCCCGGCAGGGTGGTCCATCGGCAGCCGCAGCCGATCCGCATCGGTGCCGCGCCCGGTGACGAAGTACGGCGAGCACCGCCGGTACTTGGCCCATGCGGCCATGGCCAGGCCGGAGGCCACGATCGCGCAGGGCAGGGAGAACATGAACCACCCGTTGTCCGGGCTGAGTTCGAAGTGGTCGGTCCCGGTCAGGTACGAGTAGCCGAGATAGCCGCCGATGGCGAACAGCGCCAGCCCGGAGGCGGCCGGTACCCCCACCGCGAGCAGCGCCTCGCGCGCCCCCGCGCGGAGGGTGGAGCGGAAGCGCACGGCGCAGGCGATCGCCGTCAGGCCGTAATAGAGGGCGACGACGAGGCCGATGGAGTTCACGGCCGCCAGGATCATGTCGCTCAGCTTGGGGATGGCCAGGGCGAGCAGGGCGACGGCGGTCGCGACGGCCATGACGAGGACGGTGCCGGTGGCCGGTGTTCCGTACCGGGGGTGGATACGGGTCCACACCGGCCCCATCGTGCGATCCCGGCCCATGGCCAGCAGCCCGCGAGCGGTGGGAATGACCGACGACTGGACGGACGCCACGGCCGAGAACATCAGGGCGAGCAGGGGCACGCTGGCCCAGGGTTCGGCGGCCAGCTTGGCGCCCAGATACGGCAGCGCCTGCGGGCCGTTCCGGATCAGCTCGGGCAGGCTCATCTCCCGCTGGAAGGCGACCGAGGCGAAGAGGAACAGGCCGAGCATGGCGAAGAGGGCGATGAAGCCGCCGCGGGCCGGGTTGCCGACGTCCTTCGTCTCCTCGGTGAGGCTGAACGCCGCGTCCCAGCCCCAGAAGAAGAACACCGCCAGGACCAGGCCCTGGGCGAACGCCGTGCCGCTCTCGATCGCGAAGGGGTTGAACCACGACAGCGACAGCTCGTGCTCACCGGTGATCAGGGCCCAGCCGCAGAAGATCAGCAGCACGGCGTATTCGAAGATCAGCAGGCCCGCCTGGAGACGGGTGGCGCTGCGCACCCCGGTGACGGCCATGGCGGTCACGGCGGTGAGGACCACCAGCCCGATGACGGTGCTCGTGGCGGTGGAGTTCGGGTCCAGGGCGAACCCGGCGACGCTGGTGACGTGCGCCTTGGCGGCGCACTGGATGATCACTGAACCGGTGACGGCGCTGGTGTACGCCAGGAAGATGATCGCGCCGACGATGTTGACCCAGCCGGTGAGGAAGCCCGGCCAGGGCCCGAGGGAGGAGCCGACCCACACATAGCCGCTGCCGCAGTTCGGCTCGGACCGGTTGAGTCGGGCGTACGCACAGGCGATGCCGAGCATGGGCAGGAACGCCAGCAGCAGGAGGACGGGGGCCTGGAGCCCGACGGTCGCGACGAGCGTGCCCATACCGATGGCGATGCTGGTGGTGGCCGCCGTACTGGAAGCGGCGATGGCGACGCCGTCGACGACGCCGAGCGAACGGCGCAGCTCGGCGGGGTGATGGGACATGACGGGCTCCTCACTGAGGGAGGGGACGGGAAGAGCCGTACGGATGCCGCGCATCGAACAACGGCCACTCGTCTTGCGTCAATGGTGTTGACATAAGGCTGCGGGCGCCCTTCACTGCCCAGAACAACGACGGAGCACCAGCGACACGGCGGCGGAGAGGGGTTCACCATGGCCGGTGCGGCGGGAGACCGGGTCTCTCATGAGCGCAGACGACGGCGGCCCACCCGCTCGGGCACGCTGCTGTCCGCCGGGCTGATCGTCGACTGCGCGCTACGGCTGATCGGCGAACACGGCCCGGAGGCGCTCAGTGTGCGCCGCCTCGGAGCGGCCCTGGGCTGCGATCCGAGCGCGGTCTACCGCTACTTCCACAACACCGACGATCTGCTGCTGGCCGTCGCCGACCGGATCATCGGCCAATCGATGGAGGGCTTCATCCCCGGGCCGGACTGGGTGGGCTCGCTGCGGGAGATGGCCCTGCGGGTCCGCGATTCCTACCGCGCCCATCCGCGCGCCGCGGCGCTGGCCTCGCACCGGGTGACCCGCCGGGAGAACGAGTTCCGGGCGGTCGAGACCGGTGTCGGCATCCTGGTACGGGCGGGCTTCGAGCCCGCCCGTGCCCTCCGCCTCTATCTGGCCTTCATCGACACCGTCCTCGGTCACGCCGCCCTGGACGCGGCCGCTCTCGCGCTGCCCCCCGCCCAACGGCAGGGCGACAGCCAGGCGTCCACCCGGGCGTATCGGTCGGTCTCCGCCGAGACCTATCCGCTGCTGGCCGCCCTACGTGAGGACCTGGACGCGCTGGCGGAAAGCTCCTTCGAGCCCGCCCTCGAACTGATGCTGTCCGCCCTCGCGGCACAGGCCCCCGCCCGCCCCGGGACGTAGACACGCCCAAGGCGTAAACGGAGCCGGGCCGTCCAACGTGCCCTGAACGCGGCCCAGTTGGCGGCGCCGGGACACCTGGGGTTGCCGGTGCCGACACCCCCGAGAACGCGCGTCATCACAGGTCACACGGCATGTCTTCGTCGCCAAGGCTCCCACGGGCAGTCACCGCTCGATGGATCCGGCTTCAAAGGTTGAGCACAAATTGCACACATCTCTTCTTCAGACCGGCCCCGATGTTCTAGATTGACCCGTGCTTCACATGTTTGGACACGAGCGACAAATGTTGATCTACAGGTCCGGCGTTGCGAACAGCCAGAAGGCTCGTTCCCCGCGCCAGACGTGGGGGTGATCAATTCTTGGAGCCCGAGAGGGCCTTGGGTGAGGGGAGCACCCGGGGTCGGGTTCCCGCGCACCTCGAGAGTCCGGCAGGACATGCGAGTCCGTTCCCGTCCGGGTGGGGTGTCCACGTAGCGCTGCAATATCCGGGATGTCATCCGCCGGGGGGTGGGGGCCTTCCGGCGGAGGGAACAGCGTGGCGCGGGAGGCGGGGGCCTCCCGAGGGGGAACAGTGCGGGGGGCGGGGGCCTCCCGGGGGGAGGAACCGTGTGGAGCAAACACGTCGAGCCCACTGGCGACCTGGGGGGGTCCGTGCAGCAGGGGGAATCAGCCAGCCCGTTTTTATCGACGGGCGGGCGGCCGGCGAACGGGGCAATCGGCCGACCCGCGATCGACTGGGAACAGCGCTACCGCCGTACCGTGATCACCAGCGATACCGTGGCCACCGCCTGCGTGGTGGCGGCGATCGGCAACTTCTTCGGGGCCCGGGACGCGGCCAACTGGCACGAGAAGTGGGGAATTCTCGCCTTCGGCACCGAGCTGCTGGTGCTGGGAGCGCTTGCGGTGAGCCGGTCTTGGGCTCCGGCCGTGCTCGGCCAGGGCGCCGAGGAATTCCGGCGGCTCGGACGCTCACTGTTCATGGCGACCGTCGTACTGGCGCTCGGCGGGATCGCCCTCACCTCGCGCAACATCAAGCTCTGGATCTTCGTCGCGATCCCCGCGATCGCGCTCATCACCATGACCGCGCGGTATCTGCTGCGCCTCTGGCTGCACAAACAGCGGAAGGAAGGACGGTGCCTGCGACCGGTGCTCGCTGCCGGAAGCCCGGCCACCGTGCGCGACCTGATCACCCGGACCCGCAAGTTCCCGCACCTCGGCTGGCGGGTGGAGGCGGTGTGCACGACGGACGGTCGCGGGCTCGACGGTGACCAACTGGACGGAGTGCGGGTCGTCGGCCGGCTGACGGACGTCGCCAAGCACGTCCGCCACGACGGCTACCGTGTCGTGGCGGTCACACCGGACCCTCACTGGTCACCGGACCGGTTGCAGCGGCTGGCCTGGAACCTCGAAGGCAGCGACACCGAGATGGTCGTGGCCCCCGTACTGATGGAGGTGGCCGGCCCGCGGCTGCACGTCGACGCGGTGCTCGGGATCCCGCTGCTGCGGGTCAGCATGCCGACCTTCACCGGAGGCCGCCGGGCGGTCAAAGCGGTCGTCGACCGGATGGGCGCGGCGATCCTGCTGATGCTGTTCGCACCGCTGATGGTGTGCGTCGGGCTGCTCGTGCTGATGGACAGTCGGGGCGGGGTGTTCTACCGCCAGCGCAGGGTCGGCAAGGACGGCCGCGAGTTCACCATTCTCAAGTTCCGCACCATGGTCGCCGGGGCTCACGGGGCACGTGCCCAGCTGGCCGACCGCGACGAGGGTGCGGGGCTGCTGTTCAAGGTCCGCCGGGATCCGCGGGTGACCCGGGTGGGAGCGGTGCTGCGCCGCTACTCGATCGACGAGCTCCCGCAGCTTTTCAACGTACTCACCGGCTCGATGTCGCTCGTCGGCCCGCGGCCTCCGTTACCGGAGGAGTCCGCCGCGTACGGCCCGGACATCCGTCGGCGGCTGCTGGTCAAGCCCGGGCTCACCGGCCTGTGGCAGATCAGCGGACGCAGCGACCTGCCGTGGGAGGAGGCCGTCCGGCTGGACCTGCGGTACGTGGAGGACTGGTCGCTCGCCCTGGACACAGTGATCTTGTGGAAGACGCTGCGTGCGGTGCTCCAAGGGCAGGGGGCGTACTGATGCGCGAGGGTCGTCCGACCTGCGCGCGGACCGCAGGCCGCAAGGGCCTGCCTGGGGGGAGAGACGGGGCATGAGAGTCAGCGTTTTCGGGCTCGGCTACGTGGGCTGTGTGTCGGCCGCGTGCCTGGCGAGCCTGGGTCACGAGGTCATCGGGGTGGACGTCAACCAGGTGAAGGTCGACCTGGTCAACGACGGCAAGGCGCCGGTGGTCGAGGAGCGGATCGGCGAGCTCATCGCCGAGGTCGTGCGGACCGGAGCGTTACGCGCCACGGGCGACGTCCGCGAGGCCATCATGGGCAGCGAGGTGTCGCTGGTCTGCGTGGGCACGCCGTCGGAGCCCAACGGCAGCCTGTGCACCACGTATCTGGAGCGGGTCACCGAGCAGATCGGCGCCGCGCTGGCCGAGAGGGCCGAGCAGGGGGGCCGGCACACCGTCGTGTTCCGCAGCACGATGCTCCCCGGCACCTGCCTGAACCTGCTGGTCCCGATCCTGGAGAAGAACGTCGGCGGCACGGCCGGGGTGGGCTTCGGGGTCGCGGTCAACCCGGAGTTCCTGCGCGAGGGCACGAGCGTGCGGGACTTCTTCGACCCGCCCAAGACCGTCATCGGCGAGCTCGACCCGGCGAGCGGCGCCGCGGTGGCGTCGCTGTACGACGGCTTGCCCGGCGAGGTGTTCCGGGTGCCGGTCCCGACGGCCGAGGCGATCAAATACGCGGACAACGCGTTCCACGGCCTCAAGATCGGCTTCGCGAACGAGCTGGGCGCGGTGTGCCAGGCGCTCGGGGTGGACTCGCACCAGGTGATGGACGTGTTCCTGGCCGACCGCAAGCTGAACATCAGCCCCGCCTACCTGCGGCCCGGCTTCGCCTTCGGTGGCTCCTGCCTGCCCAAGGACCTGCGCAGCCTGGTTCACGCGGCGCAGCGGGCCGACGTCTCGGTGCCCATTCTCGCCCACGTCCTGCCCTCCAACTCCGACCATCTGCAACGCGCGGTGGACCTGGTCGAGCGCACCGGCAAGCGCCGGATCGGCATGTTCGGGCTGTCCTTCAAACCCGGCACCGACGACCTCCGCGAGAGCCCGCTCGTCGAACTGGCGGAGAGGCTCTTCGGCAAGGGGTACGACCTGCGGATCTACGACGCCAACGTGAACCTCTCCCGGCTGATCGGCGCGAACCGCGAGTACATCGAGAACCGGCTGCCGCACCTCGCGCAGCTGCTCACGGACTCCGTCGGCGAGGTGCTCGAGCACGCCGAGGTGTGCCTGGTCGGGACCGGGGATCCGGCCGTGCTGGCGGCGCTGCCCCAGGGCGAAGGACCGGTGCTCGTCGACCTCATCCGCCTTCCCGACGCCGAGGCGCGCCGGGCCGAACCGGGGTACATGGGCCTTGCTTGGTGACACGTCGTTCGATGAAACAGCCGGTGGCGACGGGGCGGGCCGGCGCGCGCTGATCCTGGTGGAGAACCTGTCGGTGCCGTTCGACCGGCGGGTGTGGCAGGAGTGCACGACGCTGCGCGACGCGGGCTGGGAGGTGCACGTCATCTGTCCCCGGGGGGAGAAGCGGGACACGGAGCCCGAGGCGGAGATCGACGGGGTGCGGATCCACCGCTACCCGTTGCGCGCGGCCACCGGAGGACCGGCCGGGTACCTGCGGGAGTACGGATCGGCGCTGTGGCACACGGCCCGGCTGGCCCGCACGGTCGGCCCGGTCGACGTGGTCCACGCCTGCAACCCGCCCGACCTGCTGTTCCTGCCGGCACTGTGGCTGAAGCGGCGCGGCGCGCGGTTCGTCTTCGACCAGCACGACCTCGTACCGGAGCTGTACCTCTCCCGGTTCGACCGCGGCGAAGACCTGCTCTACCGCGCCGTGTGCGCGCTGGAGCGGCG
The DNA here is from genome assembly GCF_052851135.1 of Streptomyces sp. BRA346. NCBI lineage: Bacteria > Bacillati > Actinomycetota > Actinomycetes > Kitasatosporales > Streptomycetaceae > Streptomyces > Streptomyces sp. BRA346. The sequence goes on from NZ_JAIWIH010000009.1 coordinate 73,619, forward strand.
GACCTACCGGGCGGCGGACATCGTGCTCGCCACCAACGAGAGCTACCGGGACGTCGCGGTGCGCCGTGGCGGCCGGCGGCCGGAGGACGTGTTCGTGGTGCGCAGCGCGCCCGCGGTCGAACGGTTCCAACCGGTGCCGCCCGAGCCGGAGTTGAAGCGCGGCAAGCCTCATCTGCTGTGCTACCTCGGCGTCATGGGCCCTCAGGACGGCGTCGACTACGCGTTGCGGGCCCTCGCGAAGCTGCGCGACGACCTCGGACGGACCGACTGGCATGCGGTGTTCGTCGGCGCCGGCGACGCCTTCGACGCGATGGTGGGGCTGTCCCGTCGGCTCGGGCTCTCCGGGCAGGTGCAGTTCACCGGGCGCATCCCGGACGCCGACCTGCTGCGCTACCTGTCCACCGCGGACGTGTGCCTCTCCCCCGACCCGCGCAATCCGCTCAACGACGTGTCGACCATGAACAAGGTCCTGGAGTACATGGCGATGGCCCGGCCGATCGTCTCGTTCGACCTCCGGGAGGCACGCGTCTCCGCCGGTGACGCCGCCGTCTACGCGCCCGCCAACGACGAGGGCGCATTCGCGGGGCTCATCGCGCTGCTCCTGGACGATCCGGAGAAGCGGGCCCGGATGGGCAAGCTCGGTCAGGAGCGGATCAGTGGGCCGCTCTCCTGGCGGAACTCGCAGGCGTCGCTGCTCGCCGCCTACGCCGCCGCCTGCCGCGACCGCACTCCGGTGTCGGCGGGCGGCCCGGTGCGGCCAGGGAAGAGGCCGCGCCGTTGAGCGATGACACGATACGCCTGGTCACGATCGGGCGGATGGTCCGTCGGCGCTGGCGGCTTCTCACCGTCCTCGCCGTGGTGGGTGCGCTCGTCGGCTACGGCACCTCCTTGCTGTTTCCGCCGCGGTACACGACGTCGGCGTCGGTACTGCTGCCGGGGCAGTGGGAGGAGCGCGAGCTGGTGACCCAGGCGGTGATCGCGACCAGTTCGGTGGTGGTCGACCGCGCGGCCGCCGCGCTCGACTGGCCCGGGGTGGGCGGCAGCGAGCTGCGGGATCGGGTGAGCGCCAAGGCCGCCGACGGGAACTTCATCAAGATCTCGGGTACGGCCGACACCCCGGAGCGTGCGCAGCGGCTCTCCGACGAGGTGGCCCATCAATTCGTCACCTTCGCCGCGCGGATCGCGGGGGACGACACCGATTCCGAAGCGGCGGCGCGGCCCGAGGCCCTGCGGCAGATGGTGGTGCAGGCCAGCCGCCGCATCACCGACCTGTCCGAGGCGGCCGATCCGGGGCGGACCGTGGAGAGCGTGCAGGCCCGCACCGAGCTCGCGAAGCTGCGTACCGCGCTCCAGGAGGCCATGAAAAAGCTGGACGAGGCCGACCCGGCGACCGACAAGGCCAACATGGTCGTCATGGGGCCGGCGGCCCGGCCGACCGGCGAGGCAGCGCCGACGAGGGTGCAGTTCATCGTCGCCGGGGCGCTGCTGTTCTGCCTGCTCGCGGTCATCGGCCATCTCGCCGCCGCACGGGTGAGCCGCCGGCTGCGCACCGCACCGGAGATGGCCGCGGCGCTGGGCTCCGCGCTGCTGGGTACCGTCGACGTACCCGGTGAACGGGCCGCGCACCCGCCGAAGGGCCGTGGCCGGGGGGCCTGGATCCGCCGGCTGCTGGGCATCGACACCCGGTGGGACGTACCGGCGCCGCAGCCGTCCGGTGGCGAGGCCGGCCGGCAGATCCGCTACCGGCGGGTGTGTGCTCGCCTCCGGGACCAACTGCCGGCCTCCCGGCGGCTGCTGGTTGTCGTACCGGACGGCGACGAGATCGCCGGCCGGGCGGCCGGGCAGCTCGTCGCCGAGGCCGACAGCGATCCTTCCCCGGGCTCTTCGGGCAGGGGGTACCCCATGCTGCGGGTGGTGGGGGTTTCGGTGTCCCGGCCGCTGGTGCCGGACCGCGGCACCGAGTCCGGTGCCCTGGTGGTGATCAGCGCCGGGATCTGGACCGCGGCGGAGCTCACCGGCATCGCCGAGGCGTGTGCGGACGCGGGTCACGAGGTCGTCGGCGTCGTCGTCGCCGGCGCGGTGCGGGCCCGTCCGACGCGGTCCGCAGGCCCTCCTCCGGATGAGGCCACTCCGGCGCTCGCGGTTCGCGGCCACGCGACGGGAGGTTCAGTGTGACGACGGGCAAGGCGCCGGAGTCATCGGCCCCCGCTCCGCTGCTGGACCTCCAGGCGCTGGTGGTGGCGGTGCGCAGGCGTCGCCGCCTCTGGTACTCCTTGGCGCTGCTGGGACTGCTGGTCGGCGCGGCGCTGGCGGTCCTGCTGCCACCGCCGCCGACCGCGGTGACCAAGGTGCTGGTCGCGCACAAGGAGGACCAGCCGAACGACACCGGAACGCTGATCCGCACCGACGTCGCGCTGCTGCACACCACGCGGATCGCCGGAAAGGCCCTGACGTCCCTCAAGTCCCCGGAGAACCCGGAAGACTTCATGCGGGACTACCGGGGTACCGGCTTGACCAACAACCTGCTCCAGATCGATGTGGCGGGTGACAGCGACGCGGAAGCGAAGGCCCGGGCCGAGGCGCTGGCCGACGCGTTCGTCGCGGACCATGTGAGGCGGATGCGGGAGACCGCGAAGGCCGAGGCCAAGGCCCTGCTCGACCAGCGTGACCGCATGCGGAAGGAACTCGCCGAGGTCAACAGGGCGATCGGTGACGGAGCGCCGGAGAGCGGCCGCCCGAAGGCGTCGGCGAGCACGGAGTCGCTCTACGCCCGCCGGGCCGAACTCACGTCGCGGATCGCCGACTTCGACCAGCGGGCCGAGGAGGCGCGCATCGGCACGCCCCAGCTCATCGCCGGCACGCAGATCGTGGACGCCCCGCACGCGGTGCGGCACTCCCTGCCCAAGGCCGCTGTCACGAACGCCGCGATCGGGCTCGTCCTCGGGCTCGTCCTCGGGCTCGCGGTGGCCGCGGTCGGCACGGTGGTGGCGGACCGCCCCGTGCTGCGCCGGGACATCGCGGCGAACCTGGGCGCCTCGGTCATCACGGAGCTGCCCCGCCGGTCGGGCCCCCTGTGGCACCGCCGACGCACCCGGGCGGCACGGACACGGCTCACCACGTCCCTGGCCCGCACCGTGCGCGACTCCGCGGAACCGGTGTCGCTGCTGGAACTGGGCTGTGCGCGCAGCACGAGCGTGATCGCCCTGGACGTCGCCAGGGAACTGGCGGCGGAGGGGCCCGTGGTCATCATCGATGGTCTGCCGGGCTCGCAGCTCGCAGGCCACCGCCCGAAGCCGGGAGACCCCACCGTGGTCGGCGGCGAGCGTGCCGCGGCCGTACCGGATGAGGGGCGCCGACTCGGAGTCGGCTCGGTCGCGCCCGGCACGGCGTGGACCGACCTCCAGTACCTCGGCACCCAGACCGTGCTCGTCGTGCGTGCCGGGCACGGCAGCGCCGCATGGCTGCACACCGTGGCGCGGCAGCTCGCGGACCAGCGCATCCCGGTGATCGGTGTGGTGCTCATCGACCCCGATCCGCGTGACCGGACCGACGGCACGCTGTGGGACGGGCTGCACACCGCGCTCCGCGGCCGGAGCGAGCGGCCGGCCCTGCGACACGGGACGAGCCGGTGGCGGACGGAGCGGCCGCCGATGCGGGCCGCACGGGTCCCGGACAGCGACCAGGAGGCGCAGTAGGACATGTGTGGCATCGCAGGCACTTACCGATGGCCGGACGGGAAGATCGTGACCGACCGGCTCACCGATACCCTCGCCCACCGCGGCCCGGACGGGGCGGGCCGGTACAGCCACCCCGCAGGTGACGGCGAAGTGCACCTCGGGCACCGCCGACTGGCCATCATCGACCTGTCCGGGACCGGCGCCCAGCCGATGGTCTCGGACGGCCTCGTCCTGACGTACAACGGCGAGCTGTACAACGCGCCCCAGCTGCGTGCCGAGCTGGCAGCCGCCGGGGTGCGCTTCCGCGGTACCTCCGACACCGAGGTGCTGCTGGAGGCCTGGCGGCGCTGGGGCACGGACTGCCTGCCCCGGCTGCGCGGCATGTTCGCGTTCGGGATCTTCGACGAGCGCACCGGTGAACTCGTGCTCGCCCGCGACCAGTTGGGCATCAAACCGCTGTTCCTGCTTCGGCGCGGCGCGGGCCTGGTGTTCGCCTCCGAGCTCAAGGCGCTCGCCGCCGCGACGGGCGGGGCGCTGGAGGTGGACCATGCGGCGCTGGTGGCCTCGCTGCTGTACTACTGGGTACCGGACTCACGGTGCGCGTTCCGCGAAGCGGAGAAGCTGCCGCCGGGGAGCTGGCTGCGGATCCGGCCCGACGGTCGGGTGGAGCGCGGCCGTTACTGGCACCTGAAGGACGTCGCCGCCGAGGGCCGGGAACGGGCCCGCAGCGGCGAGCGGCCCGACCTGGCCTCAATCGTCGAGGAGTCGACCCGGCACCACCTGCTCTCCGACGTACCCGTGGCGACCTTCCTCTCCGGCGGTCTCGACTCCAGCTGGCTGACCGCGCTGGCGGCCCGCCACCAGCCCGGGATCTCCGCTTACACCATCGGGTTCCGCGCCGAGGACGCCAAGTTCGAGGCGATGCCGGACGACCTGCGCTATGCCCGGCAGGTGGCCGAGCGGTTCGGTGTCGATCTGCACGAGATCGAGATCGCCCCGAACGTGCTCGACCTGCTGCCGCGGATGACGTACCACCTGGACGAGCCGATCGGCGATCCCGCCGCGATCAACACGTACCTGATCTGCTCGGCCGCACGAGAGGCCGGGGTCAAGGTGATGCTCTCGGGGATGGGCGCCGACGAGCTGTTCGCCGGTTACCGCAAGCACCTGGCCAACCTGATCGCGCTGCGCTACCAGCGCGTCCCGCGGCCCCTGCGGCGCGGGGTGTCCAGGGCCGTGGACCGGCTGCCGGTCGCCACGTCCCGCCGGGGCTTCCGGTCGGTGCGCTTCGCGAAGCGGTTCCTCTCGTTCGCCGATCTGCCGGAGGAGACCGCGTTCCGGCGCAGCTACACCATGTACGACCAGGACGAGCTGCTCGCCCTGGTCGACCCGGACCTGGCCGGGACGGTCGAGGACGTACTGACCGAGCATGCGGATGTCTACCAGGACAATGACCTCGACGACTTCGTCAACCGGATGTGCCTGGGCGACGCCCGGATGTTCCTGCCGGGCCTGAACCTCACGTACACGGACCGCTCCAGCATGGCCGCCTCGACCGAGGTACGGGTGCCGTACGTGGACGTCGAGGTGGTCAGGGCGGCGTTCGCCGTGCCCGGCGATCGCAAGATCGTCGGACGGCAGGGCAAGGCCGTCCTCAAGGAGGCGGCCACCTCGATCCTGCCCCGCGAGATCGTGTACCGGCCCAAGGGCCTGTTCAGCGCCCCGCTGCGCGCCTGGATGAGCCGGGATCTGGCACCGCTGGTGCGCGAGGTGGTCAACGACGGCGAGCTCGTCCGTTCCGGGTTCCTGCGCCGCGACGCGCTTCAGCGGCTCGTCGCCGAGGACGCCGCCGGGCAGCGGGACTTCTCCAAACATCTGTGGCATGTGCTGACCCTCGAGTACTGGTATCGCGACGCGACCTCTGGGTCCGGCCAGGGCACTCGGTTAACGGCTGAGGAATCAGGGGAGTTCGGGTGAAACAGGTTGTACAGAACTACAAGAGCGGCGAGCTGGCGGTGCTCGACGTGCCGGTGCCGGGGTGCAAGCCGGGCGGTGTGCTGGTCCGCAGCGCCTACTCGCTGATATCCACCGGGACCGAGCTCATGAAGGTGTCCGAGGCCGGCATGTCGATGCTGGGCAAGGCCCGCTCCCGGCCCGACCAGGTGGCCAAGGTCATGCAGAGCGTGGCCACCAACGGGGTGCCCGCCACCTACCGCAAGGTGATGGGCAAGCTGGACTCCTACACACCGCTGGGCTACTCGCTGTGCGGGGTGGTCGAGCAGGTCGGCGCCGGGATCGACGATGTGAAGGTCGGCGACCTGGTGGCCTGCGCGGGCAACGAGCACGCACTCCACGCCGAGCTCAACTGGGTGCCGAAGAACCTCTACACCCCGGTCCCGGACGGCCTCGCGCCGCGGCACGCGGCCTTCGGCACCGTCGGGTCGATCGCGATGCAGGGCGTCCGCCAGGGCGCGCCGCAGCTCGGCGAGGTGGCCCTGGTCATCGGCCTCGGGCTGATCGGGCAGCTGGTGGTGCAGCTCCTCGCCGCCTCGGGCGTCCGCGTCGTCGGCGCCGACCCCGACCCGGTGCGCTGCGAACTCGCCGAGCGCCTGGGCGCCGCGGCCTGCGGCGATCCCGCCTCCCCGGCCGTGGAAACCGCCGTCGCCGAGCTCACCGGCGGTCACGGGGTGGACCAGGTGTACCTGGCCGCCGGCGGCGGCAGCAACGAGCCCGTCGAGCTGGCCGCCCGGCTCTGCCGGGACCGCGGCCGGGTCGTCGACATCGGCAAGTGCCGCCTGGACCTGCCGTGGAACGCGTACTACGAGAAGGAGCTCGACGTCCGGTTCTCCCGCAGTTACGGCCCCGGTCGCTACGACCCGGAGTACGAGCTGGAGGGGCGGGACTACCCGATCGGCTACGTGCGCTGGACCGAGCGCCGCAACCTGGCGTGCTTCCTCGATCTCCTCGCCCGCGGCAGCGTCGACGTGGAGCCTTTGGTCTCCCACATCGCCGACTTCGATGACGCCGTCGAGACGTACCGGAGCCTGAAGGACGGCGACCTCAAGGCCGTGGCCGTGCTGTTCCGGTACCCCGAGCACGTCAGCCAAGCGGAGGAGGCGGGGGCCCCGGCGGTGGCCGTGCCCCCGGTGAAGCGGCGCGGCGGCGGGGCGTCCTCCCCGGCCCGGTCCGCCAACACGTCGGCGCGCCTCGCGTTCGTCGGCGCCGGGAACTACGCGACGTCGATGCTGCTGCCGCACCTCGAACAGCGCGACGGCGTCGTGTTGTCGACCGTCGTCACCACGACGGCGCTGTCCGCGGCCAACGCGAAACGGAAGTTCGGCTTCGCCGAGGCGACCACCGACCTCGACGCCGTGCTCGGCGACAAGTCCATCGACGCGGTGTTCATCGTCACCCGGCACAGCTCGCACGCCGAACTGACCCGAAAAGCGCTGCTGGCCGGCAAGACCGTGTTCGTGGAGAAGCCCCTGGCCCTCACCGAGGATGAGCTGGCCGGGATACTCGCGGCGGTGGAGGAGTCCGGCAACGACCGGCTCCAGGTGGGCTTCAACCGCCGGTTCGCGCCGCTGCTCCAGGAGGCCAGGAAGCGGTTCGGCGCCCGGACCGGTCCGGCGAACCTGCGCTACCTGGTCAACGCGGGCCGCCTCGCGCACGGCAGCTGGTACCTCCGGCAAGGCACCGAGGGCTCGCGGTTCGCCGGTGAGGGCGGACACTTCATCGACACGGCGAGCTGGCTGCTCGGGGCCGACCCGGTCTCGGTGTACGCGGTCGCCACGTCCGGCAACGAGGACCTTCAGGTCGTGCTCCGCTACCCGGACGGGTCCACCGCCACCATCAGCTACGTCACCACCGGCCCGGCCGGCTTCCCCAAGGAGACCCTGGACCTGGTCGCGGACGGTCGTGCGCTGCGGCTCGACGACTTCGTCCGTGCCACGGTGTACGACGGCCGCCGCAAGCGGTGGGTCGGTTCGCGCCTGCCCAAGGCCCGGGACAAGGGGCAGAACGCCGAACTGGCCGCGTTCATCAAAGCCGTGCGGACGGGCGGACCGATGCCGGTGCCGCTGGAGTCGCTGGTCGCCACCACGGCGGCCACCCTCGCCGTGCAGACCGGCCTGGCCGACGGTGCGCCGGTGACGTTGGCGAGGACGCGATGACGGTGAGCTCGGGGAGTCCGGGCTGGTACCTGCGGCGGCTGTCCCGGATGGGACCGCGGGAGGTCGGCGGCCGGGTGGGCGACACGGTGCGCAGGCGGCGGTGGCGGTCGGCGCGGCCGGACTGCCCGCGCGTGACCGGCGCCCGGTTCAGCGCGGTCCTGCCCGCCGGGACGATCGCCGCGATACCTCCGGACGCCGCGAAACGCCTCATCGCCGAGGCGGACCGGCTGATGGACGGGCACGCCGAATATTTCGGGGTGGCCCGCGAGGACCTGGCCGACCCGGACTGGGGTTACGACCCGAAGACCGGGCGCCGGGCCCCGTCGGGCTACGCCTTCGACGTGCCGTACCGGAACGAGGACGCGGTCGGGGACATCAAGCAGATCTGGGAGCTGTCCCGGCATCAGTACCTCACCGTGCTGGCCGCCGCCTACGCGATCACCGGGAACGAGCGGTACGCCGAGCGCGTGGCCGCGCACCTGCGGTCGTGGTGGGAGGCCAACCCACCGCTGCGCGGCGTGCACTGGGTCAGCGGCATCGAACTGGGCATCCGACTGCTGTCCTGGGTATGGATCCGCCGACTGCTCGACGGCTGGCCGGGCGCGGCCGGTCTTTTCGAGGGCAACCCGGTGGCGCTGAACCAGATCTGGCACCACCAGCGCTGGCTGGCAGCCTTCCCCAGCCGGGGGTCCTCGGCGAACAACCACATCATCGCCGAGGCCGCCGGACAGTTCGCCACGGCCTGCGCGTTCGGGTGGTTCCCCTCCTCGGCGCGCTGGCGGGCCGACGCGCTGCGGTCGCTGGAGCGGCACCTGCGCGGCAACACCTTCGGCTCCGGCCTCAACCGTGAGCTGGCCACCGAGTATCACGGACTCGTGCTGGAGCTCGGCCTGGCCGCGGTGGCCGAGGCGGATGCCGCGGGCGTGCCGGTCCCCGCGTCGATCCGGCTGGTGCTGCTGCGGATGACCGACGCGCTCGCGGCCGTCGTCGACAGCCGCCTGCGGCCGCCGCGCCAGGGGGACGCGGACGACGGGCACGGTCTGGTCGTGGACGGCGCGGGCACCGACCGGTGGGGCTCGCTGCTTGCCACCGGGGACGCCGTGTTCGGCCGGCTCGCCTGGTGGCCGGCGGTGACCGGCACCGATGTGCGCACCCCGCTGCTGGCCGCGCTCATCCGGCCGTACCCGGAAAACGGAACCGCACCGGCCGTGCCCCGTCCACCAAGCCGACCAGGCCACTTCGCCGACGCGGGGCTCACCATCCTGCGCGGTCCGGGAGAGATCTGGTGCCGCTGCGACGGCGGCCCGCACGGATTCCTGTCCATCGCCGCGCACGCCCACGCGGACGCGCTGTCCGTGGAGGTCCGGCACGACGGGGTCGACGTGCTCGCCGACCCGGGGACGTTCTGCTACCACGGGCAGCCCGAGTGGCGGCGGTACTTCCGGTCGACCCTCGGCCACAACACCCTGCAACTGGACGGCGGTGATCAGTCCGTCTCCGGCGGCCCGTTCCTGTGGACCCGGCATGCCCGCAGCCGCGTCCTGGTCGCGGACACACCCGACGCCTCCGCCGGGGGGACGGCCCGCTGGTGCGCCGAGCACGACGGTTACCAGCCCTCCGTGCACCGCCGCCGGGTGGAGCTGACGGCCGCGCTCGCGGAGTTGAGGGTCGTCGAAGAGGTGCGCGGCCCGCGCCGGGCCGTGCGCCTGGCGTTCCACCTCGGCCCCGCGATCGCCGCGGACCTGGCGGACCACCGGGCCCAGCTCACCTGGACCCGGGACGGCGAGGACCGCTCCGCGGTGCTCGACCTGCCCGGGCAGCTGAACTGGCAGGCGCATCGCGGCGAGACCGACCCGCCGCTGGGCTGGTACTCCGCCGGATTCGGGCGCAAGGAACCCACCACCACGCTGGTCGGCACCGGATTCACCGGCGGCGCGGAGGGGTTCACCACCGTGCTCAGGTTCCGCGGCTAGGGGGGCGCGTGGGGATCAAGAGACGGCACTGGGCGTGGGCGGCGGCACCGCTGGCGCTGGTCCTGCTGACGGCGACCGGCTGTACGAGCACGCCCGGCGCCGGGGCGGCGCCGACCGATGCGTCCTCCGCGTCCAGGGCGCCCGCCACGTCCGTGGCTCGGGTGTGCGCCAAGCCCGCGGCCGGACCGGCGAAGGCGCCGGCCGGCGCGGTGACGGTCGACCCCGGGGTGGTCGGTGACCTGGCCGAGAAGACCAAGAGCAGCCCCCCGGGCACCACGTTCTGGCTTCGGCCGGGCACGCACAGGCTCGAACCGGACCGCTACGCCCAGGTCATCGCCAAGCAGGGGAACCGCTACCTCGGCGCGCCGGGCGCGGTGCTCGACGGCGGGAAGAAGAACAATTACGCGTTCAGCGGCACCGCCCGCGACGTCACCATCCGCTCCCTGACCGTGCAGCACTTCGCCGCGCCGCCCGATGAGGGCGTGGTCAACCATGACATGGCCGACGGATGGCTGATCGAGCACGCGAAGATCCAGTACAACTCCGGCGCCGGGCTGATGGCCGGTGCCCACCAGCACGTCCGCGCCAGCTGCCTGCGCGGCAACGGGCAGTACGGAATGAACGCGTACAAGACCGGCGACTCCATCCGCGGCCTGGTGGTCGAGGACAACGAGATCGTGGGCAACAACACCGATGACTGGGAGCGGCGGAAACCGGGCTGCGGCTGCACCGGAGGCATCAAGTTCTGGGCCGTCAACGGCGCCGAGATACGTGGCAACTGGGTGCACGACAACCGCGGAGCCGGGCTCTGGGCGGACAACAACAACAATGACTTCCGCATCGAGGGCAACCTGCTCGAGGCCAACGACGGTGCCGCGCTGATGTACGAGACCAGCTACAACGCGGTCATCCGGAACAACACGGTCCGGCGGAACAACTGGGTCGAGGGCCGCAAGTACGCCGACCGCGGCGACAACTTCCCGTACGCGACCATCTACGTGTCCGAGGCCGGCGGCGAACCACGGATCCGGGCCCGCACGGACAAGATCGAGATCCGCGGGAACGTACTGGAGAACAACTGGAACGGCATCACTCTGTGGGAAAACGCCGACCGGTTCTGCAACAGCCCGGCCAACACCTCGACCGGTTACTGCACGTTGCTGGTGAAGGACACCAAGCGCTGCGCGAAGCCGGCGATCGCCACCGCGCCGCTCTACGCCGACTGCCGGTGGAAGACCCAGCGGGTGGACATCCACGACAACCGCTTCCTGCTGGACACGTCAGTCGTCAAGTGCGAGACCGAGTGCGGCCGCATGGCGGTCCTCGCCAACTACGGCACCTATCCGAAGTGGTCGCCGTACAAGGGCAAGCGGGTGGCCGACGCGATCGCCCACAAGCAGCACAACCGCTGGCACGACAACGTCTACGGCGGACCGTGGAGCTTCGTCGCGGAGAACACGGACCAAAGGTTCGACTCCGTGCAGTGGCAGGGCACGCCGTACCGGCAAGACGCGGGCAGCACCTTCACCCCACGGGCCGGTGGTTGAGATGGACGGGAAAACGCCGAAGGCCGTCGGGATCGTCTGGGCGTTGCTGGGCCTCAACACGCTCGGCTCCGCCGGGGCGAAGACCATCGTCCCGCTGCCCCGCTCCCTCATCCAGATGGCCACCATGGGCGCGCTGGGTGCCGCGTTCGCGCTGGCGCTCGCGCTCAATCTCCAGCTGCGCATCCGGGCTGGCGCCTTCCTGTTCCTGCTCACCCTGCTGCTGGTGCCGAGCGTGATCTCCAGCGCGGACCTGGAGGTCGGGTTCGGCGCGCTGTTCCGCTGTGCCCGGCTGGCGCTCTTCGTCGGCACGCTGTGGCTGCTCAGCCGATGGTGGGACGGCGGCCTGACGTTCGTCCGGCACCACATCCGGATGTACTTCGCGGCGCTCGGGACGGCCGCCGCCGGCCTGGCCATCTCACCGGGCGCGGCCATGCCCGAGACCTACGGCGGTCGGCTCGTCGGCGCGTTGTGGCCGCTCACCCCGCCGCAGATCGGACAGTACGCCGCAGTGGTCATCGGGCTCACGGTGCTGCTCGTACTGGGCCGCCGGACCACCGGGGGCAGCGCGGCCATGGTCATCGTGCCGTCCCTCGTCCTGCTCGCGATGACCCATACCCGGACCGCCACGGTCGGCCTGCTCATCGGGCTGGTGCTGGCGATCGGTTCGCTCGTCCTGACCAGCGCTGCCGCCCGCCGGTTCTTCGCCTGGGCGGTGCTGGTGTCCACGGTGGCGGCGGTGGGGTTCGCCTCCGCGCTCCAGGCGTGGTTCCTGCGCGGACAGAGCAAGGAGTACTTCACCAGCCTCACCGGTCGGGCCAAGGTCTGGGACGCCCTGCTGGCAGCGCCCCGGACGACCGCGGAGCAGGTGTTCGGCGTGGGCCTGGGCGACAAGTCGTTCGGGGGGCTGCCGATCGACAACAGCTGGCTGGCCGTCTACAACGAGCAGGGCCTGATCGGCATCACCCTCGTGGCGGCGATCATCCTCGTCCTCGCAGGCGTCGCCCTGCTGCGACCACCGTCGCTGCCGAGGGCCTGCGCGATCTTCCTGATCAGCTACGTTGCGATCTCGTCGTACACCGAGGCCGGTCTCGGCGACGCCTCGCCGTATCTGCTGCATCTGGCCCTGGCCGCCTCGCTCCTCGCGGCACCTGCCACGGCCACGCCCCTCGCGACGGCCACGCCCGTCATGACGCCCGCAGTTCCGCAACGACGCATCCCGCGATGGGCCCGGAGGTGACCCCCAGCATGCACGTCCTCGTGGTGCACAACCGCTACTCCTCGGCGCAGCCGAGCGGGGAGAACAGGGTCGTCGACCAGGAAGTGGCGCTGCTGCGCGCGGCCGGCCACCGGGTCGAGGTGTTCGAGCGGCGCAGCGACGACATCGCCGGCCGGTCCCTCCCCGGCAAGGCCGCGATGCCGCTCCTCGTGCCGTGGAACCCGGCGGTCCGCGCGGAGCTCGCCGCCCGGCTGCGCACCGAGCGGCCGGACGTGGTGCACATCCACAACGTCTTCCCGCTCCTCTCCCCCGCGGTCCTCGCCGCCTGCGCCGACGCCGGCGTACCCGCCGTCGCCACGCTGCACAACTACACCCAGGTCTGCCCGCCCGGCACGCTGCACCGGGACGGCCGACCGTGCTCCGAGTGCGTCGGGTCGGTGGCGTCGCTGCCCGCCGTCCGGCACGGCTGCTACCGGAACTCCCGCCTTGCGACGGTACCGCTCGCGGTCAGCCTGATGGTCAACCGGCGGCGGTGGTGGTCCGGCGTGGAGCGGTTCTTCTGCATCTCCGCGGCGCAGCGCGACGTCCTGGTGCGGTCCGGCATGCCACCCGAGCGGCTGACGGTGAAGCACAACTTCGTACCTGACCCCGGCGCCTTCCGGGCGGGCGCCGGCGAGCAGCTGCTGTTTCTCGGCCGGCTCGCGGAGGCCAAAGGCGTGCGGCTGCTCATGGCCGCGTGGGACGACATCGCCGCGGACGGCGGTGTGGGCGTGCCCCTCGTGCTCGCCGGTGCGGGGCCACTGGAGCGCGAGGTGACCGCCTGGGCGGCGGGCCGGGACGACGTGCGCTACGTCGGCCTGCTCGACCTGGCTCAGTGCAGGCAGGCCGTCGCGCGGTCGGTCGCCGTGGTGGCTCCCTCGATGGCCATGGAGACGTTCGGCCTGGTCGTCGCGGAGGCGATGGCGGCGGGGGTCCCGGCCGTCGCCGCCGCCCACGGTGCCTTCGTCGAACTCGTCGAGGACGGGGTGACCGGGCTGCTGCACCGGCCGGGCGAGCCCGCCTCGCTCGCGTCCTGCCTGCGCCGGATCACGGCCGACCCGGCCCGCAACCGGGAGATGGGGGAGGCGGCCCGGCGCCGTTACGAACAGCGCTTCAGCCCGGCCATCGGGCTGGAGCGCCTGGTGGATGAGTACCGCACCGCGATCGCGGGTCGGACGGAATCATTGGGGGGCAATACATGACACGATGCCGACTCTGCGGCTCGGCGACGCTGGCGAGCGTCGTCGATCTCGGGGCGACGCCACCGTGCGAGAGCTTTCTCGCCGCGGACCAACTGGACCGGCCCGAGCCCGCGTACCCACTGCACCTGCGGGTCTGCACCGACTGCTGGCTGGCGCAGATACCTCCGCTGATCACGCCGGAGGAGACGTTCAAGGAGTACGCGTACTTCTCCTCGTACTCGACCTCCTGGGTGGAGCACGCGCGCACGTTCGTCGCCGACGCCGTGCAGCGGGTGGGTCTCGGCCCCGACGCCTTCGTGGTCGAGGTGGCGAGCAACGACGGGTACCTGCTGAAGCACGTGGTGGACCGGGGGATCCGCTGCCTCGGCATCGAGCCGTCGGTGAACGTCGGCGCCGCGGCGCGGGACGCGGGTGTGCCCACGCTCACGGAGTTCCTGTCCCCGGACACCGGGGCGGCCGTCCGCGCCGAGCACGGCCCGGCGGACCTGGTCGTGGCCAACAACGTGTACGCGCACATCCCCGACGTGGTCGGGTTCACCCGGGGGCTGCGCGCCCTGGTCGCCGACGACGGATGGGTCTCCATCGAGGTGCAGCACCTGCTGACCCTGATCGAGGAGAACCAGTACGACACGATCTACCACGAGCACTTCCAGTACTACACGGTCGCGTCCGCGATCCGGGCCCTTGCGAGCGGCGGACTCGCGCTCGTGGACGTCGAGTTGCTGCCCACGCACGGCGGATCCATCCGGCTGTGGGCCCGCCCGGCCGAGGTGGCCGGCGAGCCGAGCCGCCACGTGGCCGACGTACTGGCCCGGGAGAAGGCCGCCGGGTTGCAGGAGCTGTCCGGGTACACCGAGTTCTCCGCCCGGGTGGCCACGGTGCGCCGGGATCTGCTGCGGTTCCTCATCACAGCGGCCGAGCGCGGCGAGACGGTCGTCGGGTACGGCGCCCCGGGCAAGGGCAACACCCTGCTCAACCACTGCGGCATCCGGCCCGACCTGCTCGCGTACACGGTCGACCGCAACCCCTACAAGCACGGCAGGTTCACCCCGGGCACCCGCATCCCGATCCTGCCGCCCGAGCAGATAGCCGCCGACAAGCCGGACTACGTCCTCGTCCTCCCGTGGAACCTGCGGGCCGAGCTGGTCGAGCAGCTGTCCTTCGTGCACGACTGGGGCGGCCGCCTGGTCTTTCCCATCCCGGAACTGAGCATTGTCGAGGTCAAGCGATGAAGGTCGTACTGTTCTGCGGCGGGTACGGGATGCGGATGCGCAGCGGTGCCTCCGACGACGTGCCCAAGCCGATGGCGATGGTCGGCCCCAGGCCGCTGATCTGGCACGTCATGCGCTACTACGCGCACTTCGGGCACACGGAGTTCATCCTGTGCCTCGGCTACGGGGCCCACCACATCAAGGACTTCTTCCTCAACTACGAGGAGACGACGTCCAACGACTTCGTCCTGCGGGGCGGGCGGACCGAGCTGCTGTCCACCGACATCTCGGACTGGACGATCACGTTCGCGCAGACCGGCATCGAGTCACCGATCGGCGAGCGGCTGCGCCGGGTGCGGCACCACCTGGACGGCGACGAGATGTTCCTCGCCAACTACGCCGACGTGCTCACCGACGCCCCGCTGCCGGAGATGATCGACCGGTTCGCCCGGCGCGACGCCGGTGCGTCGATGATGGTGGTGCCGCCGCAGTCCTCGTTCCACTGCGTGGAGCTGGGCGAGGACGGACTGGTGGGGGGCATCACGGCGGTGAGCGAACTGCCGCTGTGGGAGAACGGCGGCTACTTCGTGCTCCGCCAGGAGGTCTTCGACCACATACCGGAGAACGGGGACCTGGTAGCCGACGGATGCGCCCAACTGGCCAAGCAGGGGCGGCTGGTGGCGCACCAGCACCGTGGCTTCTGGAAGCCGACCGACACCGTGAAGGAGCGGGCCGCGCTCGACGCCGCCTACGCGCGGGGCGACCGCCCGTGGGCCGTGTGGGAACGGGACGACGCCGCGGTGAGCGCGTGATCCGGCTCGGGGCCGGGCCCCTGGACCGGATCGTCGCGGTGGGCGCGCACTGCGACGACATCGCCATCGGCGCCGGTGGCACGCTGCTGACGCTGTGCCACGCGCGGCCGGGTCTCCGTGTCGACGCGCTGGTGCTCTCCGGCGGCGGCAGCGAGCGCGAGCAGGAGGAGCGGGCCGCGCTCGCCGCCTTCTGCCCGGGCGCCGACCTGCGGCTGACCGTGCACAAGCTGCCGGACGGCCGGATGCCCGTGCACTGGGACGAGGCCAAGGCCGCGGTCGAGGAACTGCGCGGGCAGACCGAGCCGGATCTGATCCTGGCCCCGCGTACCGACGACGCCCACCAGGACCACCGCGGCCTGGCGAAGCTGATACCCACCGCATTCCGCGACCACCTCGTGCTCGGCTACGAGATCGTCAAGTGGGACGGCGATCTCGGCCGTCCGGCGGCGTACCAGCCGCTGTCACCGGAGATCGCCGAACAGAAGGTGCGGCTGCTCCAGGAGCACTACCCCTCGCAGCGGCACCGGCCCTGGTACGACCGGGAAGCCTTCCTCGCTCTCGCACGGATCCGCGGCATCGAATGCCACGCGCGCTACGCCGAGGCGTTCGCCGTCACCAAACTCACTCTCGACCTGGGGGAATGAACCTTGCGCGTACTGCTCACCGGACACCAGGGCTACCTGGGCACCGTCATGGCCCCGGTCCTTCACGCAGCCGGGCACGAGGTCGTCGGCCTCGACGCCGGCCTGTTCGCCGACTGCGTCCTCGGCCCGACGCCCGCGGACCCTCCCCCAGTCGGCGCTGACGCGCCGGTGGGCGGTGCCCCCGGGCACCGGGTGGACCTGCGCGACGTCACGGCCGAACACGTGGCCGGAGTCGATGCCGTGATCCACCTGGCCGCGCTCTCCAACGACCCCCTGGGATCGCTGGCGCCGGAGCTCACCTACGACATCAACCACCACGCGTCCGTACGCCTCGCCCGGCTGGCCCGCGACGCCGGAGTGCGGCGCTTCCTGTACGCGTCGACGTGTTCGGTCTACGGCGCCGCGGGCGGTGACGACCTGGTGTCCGAGGACGCCCCGCTGCGCCCGGTGACGCCGTACGCGGAGTCCAAGGTGCGGGTGGAGGACGACCTGCACGCGCTGGCCGACGGCGACTTCAGCCCGGTGTACCTGCGCAACGCCACCGCCTTCGGCTACTCACCCCGGCTGCGCGCCGACATCGTGCTGAACAACCTGGTGGGCCACGCGCTCCTGTCCGGCGAGGTCCTGGTGCTCTCCGACGGCACCCCCTGGCGCCCGCTGGTGCACGCCGCCGACATCGCCCGGGCCTTCACGGCCGCGCTGACCGCGCCGCGCGAAGCGGTGCACGACCGTGCGTTCAACATCGGCAGCGAGACCAACAACGTCACGGTCGCCGAGATCGCCGGGCAGGTCGCCGAGGCGGTGTCCGGCGCGAAGGTGAACATCACCGGGGAGCACGGTGCCGATCCGCGGTCGTACCGAGTGGACTTCTCCCGGTTCCGCGCCGCGATACCCGGCTTCGACTGCGAGTGGACCGTGAAGCAGGGCGCGCTCGAACTCGCCGACGCCTACCGGAAACACGGGCTGACCAAGGAGGACTTCGAGCGACGCTTCACCCGCCTCGCCGTGCTGCGCGCGGCGTCCGACACCGGCGCCGTCGACGACACCCTGCGGTGGCGCCGGTGACCACGGTCGGCGAGGAGATGCACGCGCTGGTGGAGCGGTTGTACCCGCTGTGCCGGAGCATCACCGGCGACGGTGTGCGCGCCACCCTGGACATCGTCGGGGAGTACGTCCCCCTCCAGACGCACGAAGTGCCGACCGGGACGCAGGTGCTCGACTGGACGGTGCCGCAGGAGTGGAACATCCGCGACGCGTACATCGCCGACACCGCCGGCCACCGGATCGTCGACTTCGCCGCGTCCAGCCTGCACGTGCTCGGCTACAGCGTTCCGGTGTCGGCCACCATGCCGCTGTCCGAGCTGCGCGCGCACCTGCACACCCTGCCGGACCGCCCGAGCTGGGTGCCGTACCGCACCAGCTACTACCAGCCGGAATGGGGGTTCTGCCTGGCCCAGGAGACCCTGGACGCGATGCCGGACGGTGCGTACGAGGTCCGCATCGACTCCACACTCGCCGATGGCCACCTCACCTACGCCGAGCACGTGGTCCCCGGGCAGGTCCCCGACGAGGTGATCGTCTCCTGCCACGTCTGCCACCCGTCGCTGGCCAACGACAACCTGGCCGGCATCGCGGTGGCGACGTATCTGGCCCGGACGCTGGCTCAGCAGACGCCGTACTACACGTACCGCTTCCTGTTCGCGCCCGGCACCATCGGGGCGATCACCTGGCTTGCCCGCAACGCGGAGCGGGTGAATGGGGTATCCCCTGCTCGAGCGGAGCCGAGAGCTGGGGGAATGGTCAAGCACGGGCTCGTGCTGGCCTGCGCCGGCGACCGGGGGCAACTGACGTACAAGCAGAGCAGACGCGGCGACGCGGAGATCGACCGGGTGATGCGGCACGTGCTGACCGCCTCCGAACGCCCGCACCACGTCAACGAGTTCACTCCGTACGGCTACGACGAGCGGCAGTTCTGCTCGCCCGGGTTCAACCTCGGCGTGGGCTCGCTCACCCGGACCCCGTACGCGGGCTACCCCGAGTACCACACCTCGGCGGACAACCCGGACTTCGTCTCCCCGGAGGCGATGGCGGACACCCTGGCCGTCTGCCGCGAGGCGTTCGCCGTGCTCGACCGCAACCGGCGGTACGTCAACGTCAGCCCCTACGGCGAACCGCAGCTGGGCCGACGCGGGTTGTACGACGCGCTCGGCGGCCGCAGCGACACCAAGCAGGCGCAGATGGCCATGCTCTGGGTGCTCAACCTCTCCGACGGCGAGCACAGTCTGCTGGACGTCGCCGAGCGGTCCGGGCTGCCGTTCGACACCGTCGCCGTCGCGGCCGGCGCGCTGCACGGCGCCGGGCTGATCAAGGCATGACGCAGATGACCACCGAGGAGGAGAAGACGACGGCGTCGGCGGCCCCGGCCGGACACGCCCGGAGGACCGCCAGGCGGGCCATGGCCGGCCGGCTGTCCTGGGGGCTGGCCGACCAGGCGGCCTCCAGCATGTCCAACTTCGTGGTGGGGATCTACGTGGCCCGCTCCCTGGGGGTGACCGCGTTCGGCGTGTTCAGCCTGGCCTGGGTGACCTACGGCGTGGTGCTCAACATCTCCCGCGGGCTGGCCACCGACCCGCTCGTGGTGCGCTTCAGCGGCGTGTCGGACGCGTCCTGGCGCGGGGCGGTGGCCCGGGCGTCGGGTACCGCGCTCGGCGTCGGCTCCGCCATCGGCGCGGTGTGTCTGGTGGCCGGGCTCGGTCTCGGCGGCCGTGTGGGGCCCGCGTTCGCCTGCCTCGGCCTCATGCTGCCGGGACTGCTGCTGCAAGACGCCTGGCGGTTCTCGTTCTTCGCCGCCGGAACCGGGCGGAAGGCCTTCGTCAACGACATCGTGTGGGGCATCGCGCTGGTCCCGGCCATGGTCGTGGCGGCCCGCGTGGGCAGCGTGGCGGCGTATCTGCTCGCCTGGGGCGCGTCCGCCGCGGTGGCCGCCGCGTACGGCTGCCTCCAGGCCGGCATCCGGCCCCGGATGACCGAGGCGCGCGGGTGGCTTCGCGAGCAGCGCGACCTCGGCTACCGGTACCTGGTCGAGAACGTCAGCCTCAGCGGCGCGAGCCAGCTGCGGGCGTACGGGCTCGGCGCCATCGCCGGGGTCGGCGCGGTGGGTGCGGTGCGGGGCGCCGAGCTCCTGATGGGCCCGTTCCTCGCCGTACTGATGGGGCTGTCCCTGGTCACCGTCCCGGAGGCGGCACGCGTGCTGCGGCAGGCCCCGCACCGCCTCGGCACGTTCTGCCTCCTCCTCGGCGGCGGGCAGGCCGCCGCCGCGCTGCTCTGGGGCGGGCCGCTGCTGCTGGTGCCGAACCGGCTCGGCGAGCTCGTCCTCGGCGGCGTCTGGCACTCCGCCTCACAACTCATCGTGCCGATCACCCTCGGCGTCGCGGGCGCGGGCCTCGGCACCGGCGCGGCGGCCGGGCTGCGCGCGCTCGGCGCGGCCCGGCGCAGCCTGCGCTGCCAATTGTTCGCCTCCGCCTGCTATGTCGGCGGCGGGCTCGGCGGCGCGGCCGCAGCCGGCACGGTCGGCTCGGCCTGGGGCGTCGCCGCCGCGACCGTCAGCGGCTCGGCCGTGTGGTGGCTGCAGCTGCGGTCCGCCCTCCGCGAGCGCCACCACGATCCCGTCCCCGAAGTGAGGACCTCATGACCGACCGCCCCAGGCTGAGCATCGGCCTGCCCGTGTACAACGGCGAGGAGTACCTCGCCGAGTCGCTCGACGCCCTGCTCGGCCAGACCTACGAGGACTTCGAGCTGCTCATCTCCGACAACGCCTCGACCGACGGGACCCAGGACATCTGCCGGAAGTACGCCGCGCAGGACTCGCGTATCCGGTACATCCGGCTGTCCCGGAACATCGGCGCCGCACCGAACCACAACTATGTGTTCACCCAGTGCCGCGGCGAACTGTTCAAGTGGGCCTCGCACGACGACCTGTACGCCCGGGACCTGCTGCGGGCTTGCGTGGAGGCGCTGGACGAGCGGCCGGAGGTGATCCTCGCGCACGCCGACCAGGCGGTCATCGGCGAGGACGGCCAGGTGAAGGTCCCGTACGAGTACACCCTCGCCACCGACTCGCCGCGAGCGCCCGAGCGCTTCCGCAGCATGCTGTTCGAGCCCGGCGGCGACGACTTCTACGGGGTGATGCGAGCCGACGTGCTGCGCCGGGTGAAGCCGCACGACAGCTACCACCACGCGGACCGCACGTTCGTCACCGAGATCGGCCTGCACGGGCCCTTCCACCAGGTGCCGGAGCTGCTGTACTTCCGCCGCGACCACCCCACCCGCGCCGAGCGGGCGAACCCATCGAAGCGCTCGCGGTGCGTCAACCTCGACCCGCGCCGGGCAGGCCTGCTGCACCCGACGCCGCGGCTGCTCGCCGAGTACGTCTGGGGTTTCGTCGCGGCGATCCGGCGGGCTCCGTTGTCCGCGCCCGACCGGCGCGCGTGCTACCGCCACCTGGCCGCCTGGATGACCAGCCGGGCCCGGCCGGGTGCCGGCGAGCGGGTCGAGGACCGCACTCCGGTCGATCCGGCCAAGCTCACCGTCTCCGTCGACGCCCTCGTCGCCGGCCGCGAGGGGAGGCAGGCGTGACGCCTGTGCGCGTCGGGGTGTTCGGCCTGCTCGGCTCCGGCAACCTCGGCAACGACGGGTCGCTCGAGGCCGTCCTCGGCTACCTCCGGGCCGAGCACCCGGAGGCGGTCGTGGACGCGCTGTGCGGCGGGCCCGAGGCGGTGACGACCCGGTTCGGGATCCCCGCCACGCGGCTGCACTGGTACCGCGGGGAGTACCGGACGGCGTCGCGGGTCGGCACGATCGTCGGCAAGGGTCTGGGAAAACTCGTCGACGCCGTCCGCACCGCCGCCTGGGTGCGCCGGCACGACGTGGTGATCGTGCCGGGCATGGGCGTCCTGGAGGCCACGCTGCCGCTGCGGCCGTGGGGCTTCCCGTACGCGCTGTTCCTGCTCTGCGCGAGTGGTCGACTGCTGCGCACCCGGGTCGCACTGGTCAGCGTCGGCGCCGCGGAGATCCGCAACCGGCCGACCCGGGCCCTGGTGCGCTGGTCCGGGCGGCTGGCCGCGTACCGGTCGTACCGGGACGCACAGTCCCGTGACGCGATGCGGGCGATGGGCGTGGACACCGCGCGCGACGAGGTCTACCCGGACCTCGCGTTCGCCCTGCCGACGCCGTCGGCGAACCCGCCCTCGGACGCGCCGGGCCCAGTCTGCGTCGGCGTCATGGACTTCCACGGCGGCAACGACGACCGCGCCCGGGCCGAGGAGATATACCGACGCTACCTCGACGGGACGATCCGGTTCGTCCGCACGCTGGTCGAGGAGGGCAGGCCGGTCCGGCTGCTCACCGGCGACGAGTGCGACGCGTCGGTGGTCGCCGCGATCCTCGACGCGGTGGACTCGCCGCTGGTCACCGCGGCCGAACCGGCCTCGCTGGCCGACCTGATGAAGGAGATGGCGGCTGCCGACACCGTGGTGGCCACCCGTTACCACAACCTGATCTGCGCGCTGAAGACCGGCACACCGGTGCTCGCACTCAGCTATGCGGCGAAGAGCGACGCGCTCATGGATCGGATGGGCCTCGGCGCGTACTGCCACCCGGCCCGCGAGGTCGACGCCGACCGGCTGCTCGAACAGTTCCGGACGCTGGAGAAGCGATCGGCGGAGCTGCGCCAGACGCTCGCCGAGCGGAACCAGGACGCCGCCCGGCAACTCCGGCACCAGTTCACCGCCTTGACAGCGGCCCTGTTCCCGGCGACCGACCACACCCACGCTCGACAGGAGTCTCCATGAAAGCGACCGAAGTCCCGGAGATCGCGGGCGCGTACCTGTTCGAGCCGACCCCGTACGCCGATGAACGCGGCTTCTTCTGCCGCACCTTCGACGCCGAGGTGGTCCGCTCGGTGGGCCTCGACCCGGACGCCTTCGTCCAGGACAGCCTGTCCCGCTCGGTACGGGGCGTGCTGCGCGGCCTGCACCTGCGCTCCGGCGCCGGCGAGGCCAAGCTGGTGCGGTGCTCGTACGGGAAGATCTTCGACGTCGTCGTGGACCTGCGGACGGACTCGCCGACCTACCTGGGCCGGGCCTTCTTCGAGCTGTCCGGCGAGACGCAGGTGACCCTGTACATCCCGGCGGGGTGCGCGCACGGCTTCCAGGCGCTGACCGAAACCGCCGACACCTCGTACCGGATCGACCGCCCGCACGATCTGACGGAGGACGTGACGATCGCCTTCGACGACCCGGAGCTCGCCATTCCCTGGCCGCTTCCCGCCACATCGATGTCCCAGCGGGACCGGGAGGCGCCGAGCCTCGCCGAGGTCCTGAAGCAGAAGGAGAGTTGAGGCCGGCGTGGACACCGAAGAGTTCCAACTGCCCCGGTCGCGAACGGCGAACGAGCGGCTGCACGCCCTGGTCCCCGGGGGCGCGCACACCTACGCCAAGGGCGACGACCAGTACCCCGAGAACCTGGCCCCGGTCATCAGCCACGGCCGTGGTGCCCACGTGTGGGACGTCGACGGCAACCGCTACGTCGAGTACGGCTCCGGCCTGCGGTCGGTGAGCCTCGGCCACGCCCACCCACGCGTGATCGAGGCGGTGCGGCGGGAGCTCGACCGCGGCAGCAACTTCGTCCGGCCGTCCATCGTGGAGGTCGAGGCCGCGGAACGCTTCCTGGCCACGGTGCCGACCGCCGAGATGGTGAAGTTCACGAAGAACGGCTCCGACGCCACCACCGCCGCGGTGCGCCTCGCCCGCGCCGCCACCGGGCGCCCGCGGGTGGCCCTCTGCGGCGACCATCCGTTCTTCTCCGTCGACGACTGGTTCATCGGCACCACGCCGATGTCCGCCGGTATTCCGGAGGCGACCAACGCGCTCACCGTGGCCTTCCCTTACGGGGACCTGGCCGCGACGGAGGAGCTGCTCACCCGGTACCAGGACGAGGTCGCCTGCCTGATCCTCGAACCCGCCACCCACACCGAGCCGCCGCCCGGGTACCTCGAGGGCCTGCGCGAGCTGGCCGACCGGCACGGCTGCGTCCTGATCTTCGATGAGATGATCACCGGCTTGCGCTGGTCCGAGGCGGGCGCCCAGGGCCTGTACGGCGTCGTCCCCGACCTCTCCACGTTCGGCAAGGCGCTGGGCAACGGGTTCGCCGTCTCCGCGCTGGCCGGGCGCCGCGCTCTGATGGAGCGGGGGGGCTTGCGTCACTCCGGCGACCGGGTGTTCCTGCTGTCCACCACCCACGGTGCGGAAACGCACTCCCTGGCAGCCGCGATGGCCGTGCTCACCACGTACGTCGAAGAGGGCATCACCGCGCGGCTGCACGCCCTCGGCGAGCGGTTGGCCGCCGGTGTCCGCGACGCCGCGGCCGCCATGGGCGTCGGCGACCACATCGTCGTCCGGGGCCGGGCCAGCAACCTGGTCTTCGCCACCCTCGACGAGAACGGGCAGCCGTCGCAGCAGTACCGCACCCTGTTCCTGCGCCGGCTCCTCGCGGGCGGGGTGCTGGCCCCGTCGTTCGTGGTGAGCAGCGCGCTCTGCGACGCCGACATCGATCACACCGTGGACGTGGTGGCCCAGGCGTGTGCGGTGTACCGGAAGGCACTGGACGCCGGTGACCCCACCCCCTGGCTGGGCGGACGACCGGTGAGGCCCGTATTCCGCCGCTTGGCGTGACGTGACGTCAGGGACGCTCCCTCCGACCGGCGTCGGCCGTCCGATCGACCAGCCGGTCAGCCGTCCGGTCGACCAGCCACGCGGTCGCCGGGATCACCGCCAGCGCGGTGCACCAGCCGCCGAGGACGTCGGTCGGGTAGTGCGCGCCCAGGGCGACCTGCGCCCAGCCCATGGCGGCGCCGGCGACCAGCGCCGCGGCGAGCACGAGTGACGTGCCTGCCGTCCTGCCCAGACCGAGCCGGCCGGTCGCGAGCAGGGCCACCACGAGGGCGAGCGCGGTGGCGAACGCGGTGTGCCCGCTCGGGTAGGACAGGTTGCCGTCGCCGTGGATGGTGCGTCCCACCAGGTGCTTGAGCAGCGTCGCCGTCCCCACGGTCATGCCGCAGCCGACGACGACGAGCACCGCCGCGCGAGGACGCCGAAGCAGCAGGCAGCCCATCACGGCGGCCACGACCAGCGTCGCCGCTCCCCCGGGCTCCCCCAGGAAGTCCGTGGCGAGAGCGATGTGCCGCCACGGCGGCCCCACACCCCCCACCGCCACCGCGATCCGCGCGTCCACCCTGCCCGGCTCGCCGCCGTCGGTATACAGGAACCCGAGCACGACGACCACCAGAGCGGCAAGGGCCGCGACCGGCCCGAGCCACACGCGCAGCGATGGGGGCAGCACCGCGGGCGCCGACCGGCCGGTCACACGACCACCGCGTCCCAGGTCCGTTCCGGCCAGGCGATCCAACGCGAGCCCCCCTGTCTCCGACCCACCCTCAAGCGGCCCCGCGGACACCCGCTCCTGGCCCGTACGACTCCGCAGGAACCGTCGGCCTGTAGCCCGAACCCGCCGACCTGGCCATAACCCTGGTCAAAGGCACCAGGATCAGCCTCAATGGTCATCCTAGCCAGGACTGGCCGGCGCCGTGGGCCGACGGGCAGGCTGGAACAGCTCAATGAGGTTGCCTGCCGGGTCGGCCAGCAGGATCTGGCGCCCTCCGGGACCGGCGACGACCTCACTGCGGAAGGAGACACCGGCGCCGCGCAGCCGGGCGATCTCGGCATCGAGGTCGTCGTAGGCGAGATGGATGCGATTGCCGCCCGCGACGGCAGCCTCCTTCGGGGTGGCCCGGGCGCCCGAGCTCGCCGGGCCCGACAGCAGCAGCCGCAGCCGGCCACGGACCACGTAGGCGAAGGCGGGGACGGCGCTGGAGTGCAGCGTGAAACCGAGGTGGGTGGTGTAGAAGTCGATGGCGGCCTGCACGTCATCGACGAGGTAGCGGACGCTGACGTATTCGTCGTGAGTGGTCATGGCTCGGACCTCGCAACGGTCTCGGAGGTGTCCCCTCGATGAGCGAGCAGCTCATCGCCGACCCCCGGATCGCCGCGGTCACCCTGGCCGGCAGCAACCGGCCGGGGGCCGCCGTCGGCGCCGCCGCCGGGCGCGCGGTGAAGAAAGCCGTCCTCGAACTCGGCGGTTCCGACGCCTTCGTCGTTCTCGCCGACGTCGACCTGGAGGCAGCTTCCACCGCTGCGGTCACAGCTCACCACGTTCGACACGACATACGTCGACGTCGGCGTCCGGCACCGCTTCCGCAATGCCTCGGACACCGCGCCGACGCGTATCCTGTGGACCTACGCCTCAGTCGAACCCACCCGCATGATCGTCGAGACGGGCGTCACGACCCGGGTCGACGCCGAACACCACAAGCACTGAGACGGCGCCGCGAAGGTGAGCACCACGGGCGCTGCCCCACACCTGCCAAACCCGCAGCCAGGCATCATCGTCCGATGGCGTCGCTTCCCGTCTCGGCCGGTACGCGCACCCGGGAGTTGTAGCCCCGTCGGCGGTCGGCCCCGAGGCGAAGTTGCCCTTGAGGTTCTCGGCCCGCTCACGCAGACCGGTCAGTCCGTGGTGTGCGCTGGGGAGGCACAGGGCGGGGCGGGTGGGTGGGGCGTTGGTGATGGTCACGCCCAGTGCGCCGACCGGCCGGCGCACACCAGTGACCGCAGCCATGGAACGTGAACCTGCCGGGAATGGAACCACCATGACGACACGGGAAGGCGCCATCGGCGTCCTCATGCCACGGGACATTCCGGCGCGACACATCGTCGCCTTCGCACAGCGCGCGGAGGCACACGGCTTCGACGAGCTATGGGTGGTGGAAGACCTCGGCTATCGGGGCGGGCTGGTCCAGGCAGCCACCGTCCTCGCCGCCACTTCCCGGGTCCGCGTCGGCGTGGGGCTGCTCCCGGCCGCCGCCCGCAACGTGGCGTTCACGGCGATGGAGATCGCGAGCCTCGCCCAGCTGCATCCCGGCCGCATCGACATCTCCGTCGGCCACGGCATGCCGTCCTGGATGCGCAGCGTCGGGGCGTGGCCAAGGAGCCCGCTCACCCTTCTGGCGGAGTACATCACCGTCCTGAAGTCACTGCTGAGCGGCCAACTCGTCCATCACGAAGGGCAGTACGTGCGCATCGACGGGGTGCAATTGCACGAAAGCGCCACACCAGCGGCAACACCCCCCGTCCTGGCCGGTGTGCGGGGCCCCAAGTCCCTGGCTGTTTCGGGTGGCGTCGCTGACGGAACCCTCCTCGCGGAACCGGTGGCACCCGCCTACGTACGAGAAGCCCTCGAACACATCGCCCCCACCCGCCCGCACCGTCTGGTGGCCTACAACATCGCGGCCGTCGACGAGGACCCCGCCGTGGCGCTGAGGGCTGTCCGCCCCGCCCTCGGAGTGGTCGGAGAACCGGACTGGCAGCCCCATGTCGCTCCGCTGCCCTTCCACGACGATCTCGTCGCCCTGCGCTCGCGCTGCGACAGCCGGGACGAGTTCGCCCGCGTCCTGCCGGACGAGTGGGTGCGGCAGCTGGCCGTGGCGGGCACGCCGGACCAGGCGCGGGTCAGGCTGGCAGACCTGTTCGACGCCGGCGTCACCAGCGCCGTCCTCACACCGGTGGGCAGCGACTACCTGGCGGCGCTTGACTCGCTGGCGGCAGTGCGGTGAACGGTCCACCAGATGCCGCGGGGGGGCGGTGCCATGGCGACGGGATCAGACGGTTTCGTGCAGCGCCTCGGCGGTGGCCGTGGAGGTGATGCCGGCGACGGGCCCCTGGTAGAGGACCTGCCCGCCGTGTTTCCCGGGGCCGGGGCCGAGGTCGATGATCCAGTCGGCCCATCGGACGACGTCGAGGTTGTGCTCGATCAGCACGACGGTGTGACCGTGGTCCACCAGGCCGTCGAGGTGGCGCAGCAGGGTGTCGATGTCGCGTAGGTGCAGGCCGGTAGTGGGCTCGTCGAGGACGTAGAGGGTCGGGCCGGTGGAGTCCCGGAGCTCCTTGGCGATCTTCACGCGCTGGCATTCACCTCCGGAGAGGGACGTGAGGGGCTGGCCGAGCCGGAGGTAGCCCAGGCCGACCTCGTCGAGGTGGCGCAGCGCCTTCGTGACCGTGCGATCGGAGAGCCGCTCGATGGCGTCGGTGATCGTGAGGTCGTCGATGTCGGCGATGGACAGCCCGTCGACCCGGTACTCCAGGACCTCGGGCGTGAACCGGCGCCCCTGGCAGGTCTCGCAGACCGTTTCCTGATCCTCCATGAACGCCAGGTCGGTGGAGACGATCCCGAGGCCCTTGCACTCGGGGCAGGCGCCCTCGGAGTTGGCGCTGAACAGCCCGGCCGGGACGTGGTTGTGGCGTGCGAAAACCTTACGGATGGGGGTCGCGATCCCGGTGTAGGTGATGGGGGTCGAGCGGCGGTTGGCGCTGACCTGCTTCTGGTCGATCACGACCGCGTCGTGCTGGGCGACGAGTTCGCTCGCGAGACTGGATTTCCCGGATCCGGCCACGCCGGTGAGCACGGTTGTCACACCCGTCGGAATGTCCACGGTCACGTTTTTGAGGTTGTTGCGCGTGGCGTCGGCCACGGTGATGTGTCCCCGCGGCGTCCGCGGATCGTCCTTGATGGGCCGACGCTGTGACAGCGCCGCCGCCGTGGCGGTGCCGGCCGTGCGGAGGCCACGGAAGCTGCCCTGGTAGACGAGCGTTCCGCCGTGCGCGCCCGCGAGGGGCCCGACCTCGATGATCTGGTCGGCGATGGCCATGACGGCGGGGTCGTGCTCGACCACGAGGACGCTGTTGCCCTTGTCCCGGAGCTGCTTGAGCAGCTCGGTCATGGAGGAGATGTCGTGGGGGTGCAGTCCGACGGTGGGTTCGTCGAATACGTAGAGCATCTCGGTGAGGCTGCTGCCCAGGTGCTTGACGGTTTTGATCCGCTGGGACTCGCCGCCCGAGAGCGTCGTGGTGGCGCGGCCGAGGTGGAGGTAGCCGAGCCCGATGGTGATCATCGCCCGGAGTCGTTCCGTCAGCGCGGCCACCACCGGTGCCACGGTCGCGTCGGTCACGCCCGTCACCAGCTCCGCGAGCTCATCGACCTCCATCCGCGCCATCTCGCCGATGGTGTGGCCGAGCACCGTGGCCGCCCGGCTCGCCTCGTTGAGACGGTCCCCGCCGCAGTCCGGGCACACCTCCGAACGGGTGAACCTGGCGAGGGCTTCCTTCTTGCGGTCGTTCATGTCGTCGGAGGTGCGCAGGTAGATGCGCTCGAACCGCTCGACGACACCCTGGTAGCCCTTGGGGAGCCGGTTCGCCGGCGGCCCGGCGGACCCGGTGCCGTACAGCAGCGCGTCCCGTTCGGTCCGGCTCCAGTGGCGCAGCGGCCTGTCGACGTCGAAGACGCCGATGTCGGCGAAGTTCGTGTACCAGTAACCGCCGACGGCGAACCCGGGCAGCAGGACGGCGCCCTCGCGCAGCGACCTGTCCAGGTCGAGGAAACGGTCGACGGCGCTGGCCACGACCTCGCCGATGCCCGAGCAGGTGGGGCACATGCCGGCCGGGTCGTTGAAGGAGAAGTGGCCGGACTCGCCGACGTGCGGTGTGCTCACCCGGGAGAACAGCAGCCGGAGGTAGGTCCAGGTGTCCGTGATCGTGCCGACCGTGGAGCGGGCGTTCCCGCCCAGACGCCGCTGGTCGATCACCACCACCGGGGAGAGCCCCTCGATCTGGCCGGCCTCGGGGCGGGTCCACTTCGGCAGCCGGTTGCGGACGTAGGGCGGGAACGTCTCGTGCAGCTGGTAGCCCGCCTCCGCGGCGATGGTGTCGAACACCAGCGACGACTTGCCCGAGCCCGACACGCCGACGAAGACCACGACGTGTGAGCGGGGCACGTCCACGTCGAGGTCTCGCAGGTTGTGGGTACGGGCTCGCCTGATCCGGATCCCTCGGTTGGACATATTCAGGACCGTAGCGCGAGATGTGGACGGAAAGTGGCCGCGACTGTCTGCGACGATGCAGTCATGGCCGACGTCATGCACCGCATCCTCGCTCTGCTGGTCGTGTTGCAGTCGGGCAAGACGTTCACGGGTGAGGAGCTGGCGGCCCGGCTGGACGTCCCCCCGCGCACCCTGCGGCGCGACATCAACCGGCTCCGCGGCTACGGATACCCGGTCGAGACGCGGCCGGGCCCGGGCGGCTACTACCGGCTCACGGCCGGGCGGACCATGCCGCCGCTGCTGCTCGACGACGACGAGGCCATCGCGACCCTCCTGGGCCTGGCCGCCCTCGGCGCGACCGGCAGCGCGCGCGAGGGCAGCGTCGACGACGCGGCGATCCGCGCCTACGGCAAGATCGATCAGTACCTGCCCAAGCGGCTGCGCCCCCGCGTGGCCGCGCTGCGCACCAGCCTGGAGACGACGCCGACGCCGACGCCGAGCATCAGCGCGGAGACGATGAGCACGCTCGCCGAAGCGATCGCGCACGAGCGCATCGTGACGTTCCACTACGTCGGCGCGAACGGGACGGCCACCTCGCGCAGGGTCGAGCCCTATCGCCAGATCCACCTGCTCCTGAGGTGGTACCTGCTGGGCTGGGACACCGACAAGGAGGACTGGCGCGTGTTCCGCATCGACCGCGTCAGTGAACTCCGGGCGCGGAGCGAGACGTTCGCACCGCGCACGCTTCCCGCGGGGACCGGCGTCGACTACCTCCGCCAGGGCATCAACAGAAACCGGCAACGTGTGGTGATGACGATCGACGCCCCGATGACGGAGGTGGCGGACGCCTTCGCGCATGAGGACATCGACCTCACGGTGGCCGCCGGAGGCGGGACCCGCGCCGTCCTCATGCTCGACTCCTGGCAGTGGCTCCTGCCGCGTCTCGCCTTCCTCGACGCCGACTTCCGCGTCGAGGAGCCCGCGGAGTTCCGCGAGGTGTTGCGGCGGTTCGGCGCCCGCCTCGGCCGTCGGTGACCGGCCCGCCGTCCCGGCGGCGCGCGACCTCACGAGCCCCACACAGGTGGCTGGACCTGATCTTCGTGAGGTTGACGAAGATTCAAATTCCGGAAAGAGTAACGGCGTTGACGTCTCATAGGGGGGATGACACGTGGGCACGACGCTGGCACGCGGTTCTTCCACACCCGGGCACAGCCTGAGAGAACCGGAACGGTGCTGAGCGATGGATAAGCCCTCCGAGTCCGTCCCCCTTCGCGTCGGCGTCCTCGGCGCGTCCTCGATCGCCCGGCGGCGGACACTCCCCGCGTTGCGCGACGTCCCGGACACCACGGTCGTCACCATCGCCAGCCGCGACCGCAAAAAGGCCGAGGAATTCGCCGCCGACTTCGGCTGCGCCGCCGTACAGGGCTATGAGCAGCTGATCGAACGCGAAGACATCGACGCCGTCTACGTCTCGCTGCCCAACGCCCTGCACTACCCATGGGTGCGTGAACTGCTCACCCACGGCAAACACGTGCTGGCCGAGAAGCCGCTCACCACCACTCCACAGGACACCGCGGAGCTGGTGCGGCTGGCGGCGGAGCGGAGACTGGTCCTGCGGGAGAACGTCGCGTTCGTCCACCACGGGCTGCACCGACGGGTGGCCGAGATGGTGGCGGACGACCGCATCGGGGAACTCCGGCACGTCGAGGCGTCGTTCTGCTTCCCGCCACTGCCCTCCACCGACGTGCGCTATCGGGCGGACCTCGGCGGCGGGGCCCTCCTCGACACCGGAATCTATCCCGTCCGGCTCGCCCAGTACTTCCTCGGCGACGAGCTGACCGTCGCCGGTTCCGCACTGCGCGAGGGGCCGGAGGCGGGGGTTGACGTAGCGGGCAGCGCCCTGCTCGTGGCGACGGCCGGGGCAACCGCCGCGCTCACCTTCGGCTTCGAGCACAGCTACGCCGCGAAGTACACGCTGTGGGGCAGCAAGGCCCGACTGACCGTCGACCGGGCGTTCACTCCCCCGCACACCATGGCGCCGCTGGTCCGCATCGACGAGCAGGACCACGCCGAGGAGATCGTGCTCCCCGCCGAGCACCAGTTCGCCAACTCGGTGGCCTCCTTTGCCGACGCGGTACGGCGGACGCAGGCCACGGGGGTTGACCCCGGCCACGCCGCATGGGCCGCCACGACGGTGCGTACCGCCGAACTGCTCGCCCGGATCTCCGAGGCGGCCGTTCGCGTCAGCGGGCGGAAGCGGTCCTGATGGGGATCATCAGCCGGGGCGCCGGCCGGGGAAGGGGAGCGGCAGTGCTCAGAGCGCGGGGACCTCGGCGGCGGCCAGCATGTCCTCGATGAGGTCAGCAGCGCGCGGGGTGCCGCCCTCGGCCTGGGCATCGGCCTGCAACTGCTTGGACCGGATGATACGTTCCGGATCCGTGACCAGGTCGTTCAGCGCCGCGCGAAGGGTCTCGGCGGTGACGTCGGCGGTGTCCACACGGCGGGCGACGCCGAGTTCCACGAGCCGGTCGGCGTTCATGAATTGCTCGGCCGCCTGCGGCACCGCGATCATGGGAACGCCGGCGAGGAGCCCGATGCCGCAGCTGCCCATGCCGGCGTGGGTGACGAAGGCGTCGGCCTGTTCCAGGATCGCCCGCTGCGGGATCCAGGAGGAGTACACCTCGATGTTGGGCGGGATGGTGCCGAGTTCCTCGGGGTCGGTGTGCTTGCCGATCTGGAGTACGACGTGCCAGCCGGGCAGGTCGCCGAAGGCGGCGATGCACTGGCGGTAGAACTCCAGCCGACGCGTGTACGACGAACCGAGCGAGATCAGCAGCACGTGGTCCGCGGCCGCCGGGCGGGTCCAGCGTTCCGTGTCCGCTCGGGTGTCGAAGCAGGGGCCGACGATGGTCACCGTGTCGGTGTCGACCCGATCGGCGTGCGGCTGCATCGCTCGCGGGATCAGGGCGAGCGCCCGGGCGGGCGGGCCGGTGAACGTGTCCACGTCCGTGGTGGTCGCACCGCAGTCGGCGAGCCACCGCGCGTACCTTTCCCGGTACGCGTCGGCGCCCGGCAACTTCCGCAGATGCACCGCGACTTCCTCCCGGTAGCCGTCCCAGCCGACGAACGTCGGGGACAGTTGCACGAGGGGACGGCCCTGCGCTTCCGCGAGGGCACGCGCGGCACAGGCGGCGATGTCGTAGAGGTACAGGTCGGCCGGATCGTCGTCGTAGACGGCGCGCAGTTGCGGGAGCGCCTGGACGGCGTCGTCCAGGAAGAGGCTCGCCGCAGCGATGGGATCGGCAGGCCAGTCGTTGTCCGCGACGGGCAACGTGGAGGTGCAGGGCACCAGTTCCGCGCCGACGGACTCGATCCGGTCGGCCACGAGCGGGTCGTTGGCGTAGGTGACCCGATGCCCGCGGGCCACCAGCTCACGGATGAGCGGAAGGCTGGGCAGGACATGGCTGATCGTGGGGACGCCGACCATCGCGATATGGGCGCGGCGACGGGACATGGGCGATCACTCGTTTCTGGCGCGGGGCGGGTGCGGGCGGTGCGGCGAGGACGCGGAGTCAGGGCTGGTCGACCCTGCGCGGCGGCCTCCTCCAGGCCGGCGACGGTCCCCGACATGCTAGCCGTGCGTGCCTGGTGATGCGGCGGTGAACGTGCTGCCCGATCGCGGATCCGATGCCAGGCCCCCGTGACGGTTCCAGCCGCTCGGGCGCCCTCGTGTTCGGTGGGCGCGATGATCGCGGAAAGGTGCCAAGGGCGAGATGGTCGCGTCGCCTGCCCGATCTGCGGTTCGCCGTGGATATCACCGAAGTGCCGTTCACGTTCGACGAAAACCTCGTCGGTGCGCACGCCTTGCCGATGACCTGGGGCCCAGCCCCTCGGGCAGCCCGGTGAGGGCATGAATTGCCCATCGAGTAGAACGTGGGGCCCCGCGGGGGCACCGAGGACCGCGTATGTGGCCTCACGGCTCATCATTCGCCATCTGCCGCCGTCAGGCTTGCGAAGAACGCGCATCCCGTCAAGTCCGAACGGGCCTTCAACCGCTTTTCCGCACGCCACACCGTGATCTATGCCATAGGCGCAATGCGCGAGTCTCGTACCCGGGACAGCTGAAGTGTCCGGGTGACGCAGATTGCGACCACGGAACTCGCAAGTAGGACAGCTCGACGTGACCACACCGGCCGCGAGCTCCGGTCATGCACTTTTCTGTGAAGCTTCTGTGAGGAAGCGGAATGCTAGCGTCCACATCGCCTTGAAGTTGAGAAGAAGGAGGGGACGTCTTGGCACACCTTGACCACTTCAGCGCCGGATGGCTTTCACCTGTCACCGCGTATGTGATGGCCTGCATCGGTGCCGCGCTCGGACTGCACTGCACCATGAAGGCACTGGTGTCGGACGGCCGCTCCCGGCGCAACTGGCTGGTGACGGCATCGGTCGCGATCGGATCGGGCATCTGGACGATGCACTTCATCGCCATGCTCGGCTTCGGAGTCGACGGGACCCCGATTCGCTACGACGTCCCGCTCACGCTCCTCAGCCTGCTGGTGGCCGTGGCGGTCGTCGGGGCAGGCGTCTTCACCGTCGGCTACGGGCGGTCACGCGGGCGCTCGCTCCTCGTGGGTGGCCTGGGTACCGGCCTCGGCGTCGGTGCCATGCACTACCTCGGGATGGCGGCACTCCGATTCCACGGCAGTCTCGGCTACAAGCTGCCGGTCGTCGCCCTCTCGCTGGTCATCGCCGTCGCTGCGGCAACGGCCGCGCTGTGGGCCGCCGTTGTGGTGCGCGGCCCCGCGGGAGCGACACTCGCCTCCCTCGTCATGGGGCTCGCCGTG
Source organism: Streptomyces sp. BRA346 (assembly GCF_052851135.1). Taxonomy (NCBI): domain Bacteria; kingdom Bacillati; phylum Actinomycetota; class Actinomycetes; order Kitasatosporales; family Streptomycetaceae; genus Streptomyces; species Streptomyces sp. BRA346. Next base: position 107,941 of record NZ_JAIWIH010000009.1, read on the forward strand.
TCCAGCATGCACTACACCGGAATGGCCGCCGTGCAGATCGAACTCGCCCCACAAGGGGGCGCGCTGGACGGTGCCACGGCCACGCAGTTCATCTTCCCCCTCGCGGTGGTCCTCGGTTCGTTCCTCTTCCTCGCGTCGGCCTTCGTGGCCCTGTCGCCGACGGAACGCGAGGCAGCCGAAAACGCGGACGCCGCCGCGGCCGCACCGCTCGACGACGCCGCCACACCGGTCGGCTGAGCCCAGCCACCACCGCCGCCACCACCGAACACCCTCACCCCTGACAGCTCGAGGAATTGATGAGCACATTCCTGGTGCCACGTTCGATCCGGGCGAAGATCGTCTGCCTGCTGATGGTCCCCGCCGTCTCCCTGATGGCGCTGTGGGCCTTCGCCACCGTCACAACGGCGCGTAGCGTCTCGGAACTGAGCCAGTACAAAGAAGCCAACTCCTCCCTCCTGAACCCACTTGAATCGCTCGTCACCGCCGTGCAGTCCGAACGCTCCGCCGCGCTGCGGCAACTCGCCGCACCCAGCCGTGAACGCGCCGACGACGCGGCGGACAAGGAGAGGAACACCGACGCGGCCGTCGCCGCGCTCCGCAGCGGAATCCGGGCGAGCAGCCTGGACAGCGAGACCGTGGGTGCGAACCCCGCGGACCGCGTGGACCAGCTGATGACCCGCCTCGACGGCCTCGACGGGCTGCGCGAGCGGCTGCGCGGACGCGATACCGGGTGGCAGGACGCCTACGACACGTACAACAGCACGATCGCCCGGGCCTTCGCCCTGGAAGGATCCCTGGCCGTCATGCCGGGCCCCGACACTGCCTCGGCGACGCGCGTCGTCCTCGAACTGGCGCATTCCCGGGAGATGATCGCCCGCGAGGACGCGCTGATGGGAGCCGCACAGGTGGCGGGCCGTATCACCGGGGGCCAGTACGTGGAGTTCGTCGGCGCCGCCCACACCCAGCGGTACCTGTTCTCCGCTTCCGTGGACGATCTACGGGCCGCCGACGCGGCCCGCTACCGGGAGGTCCTCACCGGGACCGCCATGCGGGACCTGCGGGGCATCGAAGACGCCATGTTCGAGGCAGGTAACCGCAAACACGATGGCCAAGCCGGACACGTCGCCGCGTCCGCCGACTGGAGCACGCCCGCCGGAGACGTCCTCCAGCAGCTCACACGGGCGCAGCAGCAGGCGAGCACGGGCGCCGCCGACAGAGCGGACCCCCTCTCGTTCGACGCCCTCGGCGGTTCGGGTGTCGCCGTGGTCCTCGGCCTCGTGGGGGTGGTGCTTTCGCTGGTGGTCTCGGTCCGGATCGGCCGTGGCCTGATCGTCGAACTCACCGGCCTGCGCAACTCCGCGCTCACCCTGGCGGGCCGCGAACTGCCCCGTGCCATCGCGAGGCTGCACGCCGGGCAACCCGTCGATCTCGATGCCGTGGCACCCGTGCGCCCCCAGCCCGACGACGAGGTGGGCCAGGTCGGCGCCTCCTTGGTCGCCGTCCACCGGGCCGCGGTCAAGGCAGCGGCCGATCGGGCCGAGATCCTGCACGGCATCTCCGGCGTCTACGTGAACCTCGCGCGCCGCAACCAGACACTGGTACACCGCCAGCTCGCCCTGCTCGACACGATGGAACGCCGTGTTGAGGACCCGGTCGAACTGGAGGATCTGTTCCGGCTCGACCATCTCACCACCCGGATGCGCCGCCACTCGGAGAGTCTCATCATCCTCTCCGGTGCCATGCCGGGGCGGCGCTGGCGGCGCCCCGTCCCGCTCATGGACATCGTCCGGGCAGCCGTGGCCGAGGTCGAAGACTACGATCGGGTGCTGATCACGGACATCCCAGCGGTCCGGGTGCCCGGTGCGGCGGTGGCGGACCTCACGCACATGCTCGCCGAACTCGTCGAGAACGCCTCGGCGTTCTCGCCTCCGCCCACCAAGGTGCGCGTGTCCGCCGAGCGCGTCGGCTCGGGCATCGCGCTGGAGATCGAGGACCGCGGGCTCGGCATGGAGCAGTCCGCGCTCGCCGAGGCCAACCGGCGCATCACCGACACCGAACGGGTCGATCTACTCGACAGCGGCCAGCTCGGCCTGTTCGTGGTGAACCGGCTCGCGCACCGCCTGGACGTGCGGGTGGCCCTGCGATCGTCGGTGTACGGGGGCATCGTCGCCGTGGTCCTGCTGCCCGGCCAAGTGGCGGGCGAACCGATCGATGAGACCGGTGAAGGTGGTGCGGAGGCGGGGGAAGCGGCCGCGGACGGCACGACCGCCGGCCTGCCCCGCCGGATCTCGGCCAGGCCGGGTGCCACCGCCTCGGCGGAGACGGCGGCCGCGGATACGGATCCGTATCCGGGCCACGTCGATACGGCACCTGCTGCTCCCGTACCCCTCCCGCCGCAACCGCCGGAGGAGCCGGTACACCCTGCGAACGCACCCGTAACGGAGCCCGTGCCCCCCACGTCGGATTCAGCTCCCGCCCAGCGGCCGTCGCCGACCACCGGCGAAGCACCTCTGCCTCATGCGGCCCGGCCCGAACTGCCCCGTCGCATACGCCAGTCCGGCCCGGCACCCGAGCCGTCCGACGTGACCGAACCATACGAGCAGACGCGGAAACCATCCAGGAGAACACCCGAGGAGGCCCGCGCCACCATGGCGTCCTTCCGGACGGGCTGGGCCCGCGGCCGGGCCGTCAGGACGGCGCCGCGCCCCCAGAGGGAGAGCGACCACGCCACAGAAGGCGAAGGAGAGAACCGATGACCCGCACCGTCCATCGCTCCAGTGAACTCGACTGGCTTCTGGAGGAACTCGTCGCTCACGTGCCGGAGATCAGACAGGCGGTCGTGCTCTCCGGCGACGGGCTGCCGGTCGGCTCGTCGAAGGCGGTGTCCCGGGACGACGGAGAGCGGTTCGCCGCGATCGCCTCCGGTTTTCACAGCCTCGCCAAAGGCGCCGGACGCCACTTCAGGGCGGGCGGGGTCGTCCAGACACTGGTCGAGCTGGAGGACGGATTCCTGTTCGTCGTTGCCGCGGGCGAGGGCTCGTGCCTGGCGGTGTTCAGCGATGCCGACGCCGATGTCGGCCTGGTCGCATACGAGATGGCCCGGCTCGTCAAGCGGGTCGGCGCGCACCTCGGCACTCCAGCACGCGGCGAGGCCGGTGAGACCTCACACCTCGATGACTGACTCCGATCAGCGCTGGTACGACGAAGCGGCGGGGCCCTTGGTACGCCTCTACGCCGTGACGACCGGGAGGGCGCACGTCGGCAGCGAGCAGCGACTCGACCTGATGACCGTCATCCACGCACTGCCGGATACCGGCCACGACCCGGTGCTCTCGCCCGAGCAGGCGGCGATCCTCCGCCTGTGCAGACCACTGCCGCACCCGGTGGCCGACATCGCTTCCGACTCCCAACTGCCACTGACGGTCGTACGAGTACTCCTCAGCGATCTGCTGGCCATGGGCCTGATCCGCGCCACGCCGCCCGTCCCGCCGGCCCGACTCCCCGACGCACACATCCTCAGGAGAGTGATCGATGGACTCCGAGCGCTCTGACGCGCCAGCGCCCTTTCTCGCCCTCAAGATCCTGGTGGCCGGGGGCTTCGGGGTCGGCAAGACCACGTTCGTCGGCACGGTCAGCGAGATCCGGCCGTTGAACACGGAGGAGCTCCTGACCGAGGCGAGCCGGATGGACGACAACCTGGACGAGGTCACCGACAAGCGCACCACCACCGTGGCACTGGACTTCGGCCGGATCACCTTCGGCGACGACCTCGCGCTGTATCTCTTCGGCACTCCGGGCCAGGACCGGTTCTGGTTCCTGTGGGACGAGCTCGCCACCGGCGCTCTGGGCGCGGTGGTGCTCGCGGACACCCGGAGGCTGCGGGACTCCTTCCCGGCCGTCGACTACTTCGAGCGGCACCGACTGCCGTTCGTCGTGGCCGTCAACTGCTTCGACGGCGTCCGCGACTACAGCGCGGGTGAAGTGGCGACAGCGCTCGACCTGGATGAGATGACTCCGGTGGTGCTGTGCGACGCACGGGACCGGGAATCCGGGAAGGAGGTCCTGATCACCCTGGTCGAGCTGGCGGGCGAAGCCGCCACCCCTCCCGCCACCACAGAAGCGATGTGACGTGGGACCGCCTTGATCGCGAGGCAGATGCTGGCCTCAGTTCGATGCGCAGACCGGGCACCGAGGTGGGCAGGGTGTCGACGCTGGAGCCCACGTGGAGGGTGAACTCTCCCGGTTCGTAAGCTCATGTTCCCTCGTCCCAGTGTGCAAAGGCACGGGCCCGGACGGTGATGTTCACGGTCTCCGTGGTGCCCGGGGCGAGGCGGACCACCTCGTGGCCGACCAGCCACCGCGCCGGGCGGTCGACGGCCGTGTGCGTGCGCGACGCGTACACCTGCACGACGTCCGCCAAGGGGCTTTACCGCCCCTTGGCGCAGGCCCCTACGGCAGCCCAAAGCCCCGTGTACGGACTGCCTGCGGAAACCTGCCCACGAGGATCACCGACAGCCTCTCTGCTCCTCGTTCGTAGCGGCGGTGGAGACGGCGGCAGCCTGCGAGCCATGGCATCGACCGTTCCACGACCCGGCGGTGGCGCCCCAGGCGTTCGGAGGAGTCGACGCCTCTGCGGGCTATGCGGTGGGTGATACCGCGACTGCGGAGCCATTGCCACAGGTGGCGGTAGTCGTAGCCCTTGTCACCGTGGAGCTTGCCGGGCTTTGCGTCGGCGCGGTCCGCGTCGTGAGCGGACGGGCGGGATACCTCGTACCAGGGGCTCGAGTCCCTGGCTGTCGTGCATGTTCGCGCCGGAGATGGCGATCGAGATCGGTAAACCGGTGCGCTCGTTGATCAAGTGGATCTTCGACCCGTACTTGCCGCGATCTACAGGATTCGGACCTGTCAGGTCAACTTTTTTCATGTGTGCCCACGTGCACCCCGACGTGGCAACGAACACGATCGCCGCCAACATCTCGCGGTCGCCATGGCGCCGATCCAACGGGTGTCGGTTCGTTGGCGTCGATGATGTCCTCGCCCAGGCGGCCTACGCGGTTGTGGCGATGCCGCCGTCGACGGGGATCACGGCGCCCGTCAGGTATGCGCCTGCCCGGCTGGCGAGGAACACGGCGACACCCGCCATGTCGTCGTCGCGGCCGATCCGGCGTAGTGGGGCCGACGCCGCGATCGCCTCGCCGAACTCATCGAGGGTTGCAGCCATCATCATCGACGGGAACGGTCCCGGCGCCACGGCGTTCACGGTGACGTGCTGCGGCCCTAGTTCCTTGGCGAGCACTCTGGTGAGTTGATGCAGTGCGGCCTTGCTGCTGGAGTACGAGTAGTTGGGCCGCTGGGGGATGTGAATGGCGGCGATGCTGCCGATGTTGATGATCCGCGCGGGATCGTCGGCGGTGCCCGCCCTGCGAAGTGCGGGCAGCAGCGCCTGGACCAGCCAGAACGGCGACTTCAGGTTGAGGTCGACGACCGTGTCCCAGGCCGCGTCTGGGAACGTCGCCAGCGGCTCGTCCCACATGGCGCCCGCGTTGTTGACGAGGATGTCGAGACGCTCCGAGTCGGCGGTGACGAGGTCGGACAGTCGCCGACACTCGTCGTGGCGGGACAGGTCGGCGGGGATGGCTCGCACCTCACCGAATTTGGACAGCTGTTCTTGCGCCTGAGCGCACGCTTCTGCGTTGCGTGAGCTGATGACCACGCGGGCGCCCGCCTGGAGAAGGCCACGCGCGATCATCATCCCGATGCCTCTGGTGCCACCGGTGACGAGCGCGCGTTTTCCACGCAGATCGAAAAGTTCTGCATGCGTTGTGAATTGGTTGTCTACCACTTGCTGCCTTTTTCGTTGGTCGTGCGGGATGATGCGTCGACACTTCGGGGTTCGGTTCAGCTGTCTCAACGCTATGGCCTTGGAGTGCACTCCAAGCAAGCGGATCAGGTAAGGAATCGGCAGGGTGCTCCCGCGGGGCGGCGGCCGCACCTCTGGGTGCTGCCGGGCCGCGGGGCCGCTTAGACGCCATTTCAGTTGGCGTGATCTTGCGGCAGTCTGGGGTGATGACTGCTGCGCTTGTCGAGCGGATGGCGCCGGAAGACCTGTGGACGTTGTTCCAGCGGGTGGTGCCGCCGGCGCCGGTTCGTCCGCAGGGTGGAGGGCATCGTCGGCGGGGGGACCGCGAGGTGCTGGCCGCCACCATCTTCGTGGCCACCTCGGGCCTGCACCTGGAACCAACTGCCACCAGGCTTCGGCCTGTCGGGCGTGACCGCTTTCCGTCGGTTCACCGAGTGGACCGAGGCCCGGGTGTGGGCCAAGCTCCACCGCCTGGTCCTGGACGAGCTCGGTTCCCGGGGCGAGCTGGACTGGTCGCGGTGCGCGATCGACTCCGTCAGTGTCCGGGCGCTCAAAGGGGGCAGCTGACGGGACCGAATCCGACCGACCGCGGCAAGAAGGGATCGAAAATCCACCTCCTCGTCGACCGCCACGGTCTGCCTCTGTCGATCGGCATCTCCGCCGCCAACCTCCACGACAGCCAGGCTCTCATCCCGCTGGTCCGCGGCATCCCGCCCATCAGCTCCCGTCGCGGCCCCCGACGTCGCAGGCCCGGGAAGCTGCACGGGGACAAGGGCTACGACTACCCTCACCTGCGACGATGGCTCGCTTTCCGCGGCATCCGGCACCGCCTCGCCCGCAAGGGCATCGAGCCATCCCGACACCTGGGCCGGCACCGCTGGGTCGTGGAACCGACCGTGTCCTGGCTGTCCGGCTGCCGACGCCTGCACCGCCGCTACGAACGCACGCCGGAACACTTCCTCGCCTTCACCGCCATCGCCGCGACCCTCATATGTCACCGCAGACTGGCCAAGTGACATGACCTCTCAGCACCTCTAACGCGGTCACAGGTCCTGTGCGGTCGATGTAGCGGTTGATGATCGAAAGCAGCGTCCCCATGAGGATCCCGCGGAGCGGGTCTGCAGACTCCGGCGTTGTCAGGGTGTGTCAGGCTCGCAGGCCGCCAGAGGCGGTAAGGCGCTCTCCGGTGACCCATGCGGCGTCGTCGGAGGCGAAGAAGACCGCCGCCCGCGCCAGATCCTTGGGCTGACCGATACGCCCCAGGGGGGGTGCGCCCGATCATGTCCGTCTCGGCGTCACTGCCGATGAAGCCGGCCGCGTGGATACCTTCCGTCTCCACACCGCCAGGGGCCAGGGTGTTCACTCGGATCCCGCGAGGGCCGAGCTCGGCGGCCAGGACTCGCGTCAAGGCATCGACGGCGCCCTTCGTCGCGGCGTACACCGACATCCCCGGCACCGCGCGGGCGCTGTCCAGCGATCCGATGTTGATGATCGACCCGCCGTCGGCCCCGAAGTACTTAAGGGCTTCCTGGATCGTACGGATCGGTCCGGTCACGTTGACGGAAAGCTGATGGTCGATCTCCCGCTGCGTGACGGTCTCCAGCGGCTGTGGGTGATAGACACCGGCATTGTTGACGAGGATGTCGAACCGGCCGTACGCCTCCACGGTCCTGGCGAAGAGGCGCTCAACATCCGCAGGCACCGACACGTCGCCCTGCACGGCGATCGCGGTCCCCCCTCGCACCTGGATATCCTGCACCACCCGCTCGGCACCGGCGGCGCTGGAGGCGTAGTTGACCACGACCGACGCTCCGGCCGCAGCGAATTCCCGCGCGATGCCCGCCCCGATGCCCTTGGAAGCACCCGTCACGAGCGCGACCTTTCCCGCCAGTCTCGAATCGGCGTTCTTCGGCGATACCCCGTCGCCGCGTCCAACACCTGTCTGATCTGCCATGATTGCCACTCCCGTCCACGTTGGTGAGCGTCCGGGTGACGTGGGCCTCCGGGGCAACCGCCCGGGATCTAGACGATGCGTTGTCGAACAGAACCCGCCGGGCGGCCTTGCCGCCACGGGCCCCTCACAGGCGCGCCCGTACCGGCTCCCACCCTGATGGCCACCGCTTTCGGCGGCGGCCATCCACCGGACATGCACCACGGTAGGATCCGCGAGACATAGAGACAAATAGTGTCGTCGCATACTTGAGATTGGCATTGTCTATGTCGCTGGAGAGTGGAAGCGGATGAACCTGCGGCAATACGAATACGCTCTGGCTGTGGCCGAAGAAGGCTCCATGACAGCGGCTGCCGAGCGTCTGCGCGTCACGCAGCCGTCCTTGTCGCAGCAGATCGGCGCTCTGGAAAAGCACCTCGGTGTGCAGCTGTTCACTCGGACATCGGGCGGGGTCACAGTGACCATGGCCGGACGCGCCTTCCTCGCCGAGGCAGAGATCGCGACCACTGCGTCCCGCAGAGCCGTCCTGGCTGCCCGTGCCGCCTCCGGGGAACTGGCCGGTGAACTCATCATCGCCGTCCACATGGGCCTGGGAGCACGACAACTCCCTCTGGCACTGGGCCGGCTCCGCCACCGCCACCCGAAACTCCAGGTCATTCTCCACGAGGAGCCCGATCCAGCGGATATGGAACGGCTGGCCCGCCAGGGAACGCTCGACATGGTCCTCGTCCACCGCATCCCCACCGGCTGCACATTCGACATCCACCCCCTGGGCGAGGAGACCTACGTCGCCGTCCTGCCCGAGGGACACCCGCTCCTCGCCAGCGACAGGGCCCTGCGCATGGCAGACCTTGCGACACAGGGATGGGTGCGCTTCCGCCGCGCCAGCCTGCTCGACGAATACCTCGCCCGCCTGCTCGCCGACGCGGGCATCAGCCCGCCCACGGTGGCCCGAGCGTCACAGATCTCCACCGCCGTGCGACTGGCAGCCCAGGGCTTGGGCGTCACCGTGGTTCCGGCATCGGCCGTGCCCGAAAGCTTCGAACAGCTAGCCCGCCCGTTCCTGCCTTCCCTGACCGAACCCGTCATCGTCGGTACACGCCGCCACCCAGGTTCGGCGGAGGCAGCCGTGCTCGACCACCTCCATCAGCAGAACTGGTGCGGCACCAGCCTCCTCGCCCCGCATACCGCCCTCTGAGCCAAGGGCCTCACCAGTCGTCGGCCGCGTGCTTGTCCTTGTCCTGGAGGGGCCGTAGGCCGCCAGCAGGTCGGGGAGCTGGAAGGAACGCCTGTTCGGCGCCGGTCCAGGAGAACGCTTCCAGCAGCTCCTCGGGCAGGTCCACCCTCGGCAGCATCGCGTTCACTGCGGCCCGCAACTCCAGCAGGGAGGCCGGTTCGGGTTCCGGCTCCGGGAGGGCGAAGTGCAGGCGGCCGTCGTCGTCGAAGGCGATCTGCGCGTTGTCCGGGACCCGGGCGACGACCTCCCGGTAGGTGCCCTCCAGCAGCGCGGCCGGATGCCCGCCCGCCTCCCTGGGCAGGTTCAGCAAGGCAAGCACGGTCGGCCTTGTCTGCTGCCACGCCTGGCCGGCCAGCAGCTGCTCCCAGGGCTACGACTACCGGCACCTTCGACGATGGCTTGCTTCCCGTGGCATCCGGCACCGCCTCGCCCGCAAGGACATCGAGCCGTCGCCGCGTCTGGGCCGACACCAATGGGTCGTGGAGCGGACTATGTCCTTACTGTCCGGCTGCCGTCGCCTTCACCGCCGTTACGAGCGCACGCCGGAACACTTCCTCGCCTTCACCGTCATCGCCGCGATCCTCATATGTCACCGCAGGCTAGCCAAGTGAAATGGCTTCTTAGACGACATCTCATTTGGCTTGTTGATTAGTCTGGCGTCGTGGGAATTTGTTGAGCGTCTCGCGCCGGATGAGTTGTGGGAGCTGTTCGAGCGGGTGGTTCCGCCGGCTCCGGTACGGCCTCAGGGTGGCGGTCGTCGACGCCATGGCGACCGCGAGGTGTTGGCGGCGATCGTGTTCGTGTTCGGCAAGGGCAGGGCCGCATGACCCCGTCGTCACCGCAGTTTCCGGAGACGAACGCCCCGCAGGTTCGTCTCCCCTCCTATGGTGAGGGTGAGGTGCTGCCTTACCGCCGAGGAGTAGCCGACATGACGTACACGGATGACCGTGCGACGCGGGTGCGTGAGGTGCGTCGCCGACTCGCGCAGGAGGGGCCGCCGCGGACGCGAGACCAAGAGGGAGACTTCGAGACCGTCACGGTGCCCGAGAAGCATTGCGACCAGCTGCGCGATCTGATGGTCTCCGAAGGGGCCGAGAAGGTTGTCGAGGTCGGTCTCGCCTACGCCAGCTCAGCCCTCGCCATCGGTGAGGCCCTGGCGACCGTCAACCGTCCGCTCCCCCGGCACCTCATCATCGACCCGTTTCAAGACCGCGAGTACTCCAACGCCGGCTGGGATCTGCTGCGCTCTGCGGGACTGGACTCGATCGCGACGCTCATGCTCACTCCTTCGTCGATCGCGCTCCCGCGGCTCCTCACCGAAGGCTTCGTCGCCGACGCGGCATTCGTGGATGGCAGTCACCGGTTCCACGAAGTCTTCGTCGATCTCTACTACTTGCGCAAGATCGTCCGCCCCGGTGGCCTGATTGTCATCGACGACGACTGGTGGCCGTCTGTGCACACGGCCGTGCAGTACTACGAGCGGAACTTGGGATGGACGGTGATCCCCGACGCCTTCTCCGGCGAGACGATCGGCGTCGGACCTCAGGGTAAACAAGGGGCCCGGTGCAAGGCATATCGCTTACCCGAGCCCTCGTTCGAACCTTCTTTCGCGGACTTTAACGCGTTCTGTCCCTGCCCGAGGACAGCACCCTGATGTGGCCGATGAGTGTTGTAAAACCGCCAGAACTCCCGCAGCGCATAGAAGTTCAGCTCAGCAACTACCCCGACCTGCAAGGCAAGACCCTCGTCGTCACCGGCGGATCACGCGGCATCGGCCCGCATACGGCGCGGGCCTTCGCCGCCCAGGGCGCCGCGGTCTGCGCCGTCGGACGGGACCAACAGGCCTTGGACGCGGTCGTCGCCGACATCACGACCGGGGTGGAACGCCGATCGCCCATGCAAGGGGCCGTATGGAGGAATCCGATACGGCCCCTTGATCATTGACGGTGAACGCCCTGGGCCTGCGGGTCCAGGGCGCCTACTGGGCGGCGGTGCCGTCCTTGCGCACCAGCCGGTCGTGAGCCTCTTCGAGCCTGTCCGTGATCTGCTCGACGCCGATGACGTCAAGGCCCTTCTGCCCTGCCACGGGAGCCTTCGCCGCCGACGACGCGGAGTCGAACAGGGTCCAGGAGTCGGCCGTGTAGTCCGCCCGCGCCGGACGTCCGATCTTCTCCAGGGCGCCCCGGATCGGTGTCGTGTCCACAGTACTGTCCACGTCCCCGGAGATGGCGTTGAACGCGTCGAGAACGATCTTTGGGGACTTGAGGACGAACCTCGCCGTGTGCGCGCCGTCGGGCAGACCGCGGAGCGCGTACGTCGCGAGGCGCTTGTCGGTCGCGGTCGTCTTCGCGTCCCGTGCGATCAGCTTTCCGTCGACGTAGACGTCGAGGACCGCGGTGCCGTTGTTGCCGCCGATGACATCGATGCCCGTGCCGGTGAACGGGACGGTGAACGACGCGCCGGCGGTCGTGCTGGTCGACGTCGACCGGTACCAGTCCATCGCGTCGCCGAGGGCGGCGTTCCTGTTCCACGTCCCGTCGTAGGTGACCGAGCTGTCCATGTTGTCGAGCTGTGCGCGGGCGTAGGGCGTGTACCCGTCGATCTTCTCGACCTCCAGGTTGTCGAACGCCGTCTTGTGGAAGTCGGTTCCGAGCTTGACGCGGCCTTCGGTCTGCGGAGTCGGGTCCTGGTACGTGGAGACGGCTTTGCCGTCGATGTAGGTCGTGATCGTCGCGCCCTTCGCCTCGATGGCGAGGCGGTAGCTGTCGGATGCCGCGACCGTTCCCGACGCGACGGCCGTGCCGTATTCGTAGAACGTCCAGGCGCCGGTCGGTCCGATGCGCACGTTGTAGGCGGCGTCGCTGATCGCCATGCCCTTCTGCTGACGGACGCCCAGGGCGGCGAGTCCGCCGTCCGGGTCCGGGAACGAGACGTCGACCGTGGCCCGGTAGTTCTCCCAGCGAAAGTCGCCGACCGTCGTGTTCGGGGTGTTGCGGTTCCAGGCGCCGGTGTCCTTCATGGACTGGTCCATGTACTGGTACAGGACATTGTTGCCGCCGGCGTCCTCACCGACCTCCCAGGCGCCGGTCTGGTCGACCATGTAGCGGGGCTGATTGCCGCGCGACCTCAGGTAGGGCTGGGACGCCTTGTGCGCGCCGTTGCCGGTGCCGACCTGGACCTCGCCCTCCTCCTCGTACCCGAAGTCGTCGGCGTACAGGACGTTGTCGCGGGTGTTGTGCTTCTTGCCGGTCGCGTCGGTGTCCAGCACCGTACGGTCCCGGGACTCGGGCAGGCGTTGCTTCGTCGCCTTGTCGTGGCTCTTGTCGAGCGTCGTCAAGGTCACGATCGACCGCGGCTTGACCGTGTAGGTGTAATGCCCGTCACCGCCGGGCCGGATCTCCTCGACGAGGCGCTTGAAGTTCGCGTCGTAGGACCGGCCCGCGTCCGGCCCGCGGGTTTCCCAGATCTCCATGGTCGGGTCGGAACCGAGTCGCATGTTCTCGGCTTTGATCCGGTAGGTCTTGGGCTGGTCGCTGTCGTTGACGACGATCGTCGAAAAATCCTTCTTACGGGGATCCGAGAGCGTCATATAACTGGGCGCCCCGTTGGAGCCGTCGAGGTCGACGGTGCCGCTCACCCCGCTGTAACTGGCCTCCGGCACGGTGCGCCAGATGCCCGCCGTGTTCGTCTCGTTCTCCCAGCCGGTCCTCGCGAACTGGGTGAAGTGCTGCATCACATAGAGGGCCGCGTCGTAGTGGAGGTAGCCCGACCACGGGTCACGCGCGCTGACGAGTTCCTTGTGGCTGTACTGCGCGCCTTCGTAGAAGGAGCCGATCGCGGGCTGGAAGATGTAGTGCGTCCGCTTCGAGTTGGCGTAGCTCTTGACAGAGCGGTTCGCGAGATCGAGGGCGCTTTGGACGCCGCCGATGCCGGTGCTCGTTCCGTTCGCGCCCTCGGTGTTGTTGACGCGGTAGTCGGTGTAGCCGAAGGAGGCGGTTCCCTCGCTGTACCAGACTTCCTTGTCCTCGTCGTACTTGTTCTCACCGGTCGCCAGCCTGGTGTACGGCAGATCGGTGTCGCTGCCGGCGGCCCTGTCGTGCCGGTCCTCGGTGGTGTAGTGGTAGCCGACCGCGTCGACGATGCCGAAGAGTTCCGCATCGCTGAGCATGGACGGCCCGATATTCAGGGTGTTGTTCTCGTCGGCGGCGATGATCTTGATGTTGTGGTAGGCCTTCCCGGCCTTCTCGCGCTTCGCCGCCGGGATGCCGTAGCGGGTATCAGCGAAGTCCGTGTCGGTCAGAATCGCGTTCTTGTACCACTTGATGAAGGCCTCGTTCGGATCCCGTGTCTCGTTCGTGTCCGGGTCGACGTAGTCGACCATGTACCCGTATTTCTCGTAGGCGTCGAGGATCGTCTCCTTGTACCACTTGTACATCTCGTCGGCGCCGGTGCCCTTGTTCCATTCATTCTGAACCCATTGGGGCATGACCCAGCGGAGAATCGAGACCTTGAGCTTCGGGTTGGCCTTCTTGGCGTCCGCTGCCAGTTGGAAGCCCGGGGAACGCGACGCGTCGGCGAGTTCGTCCGCCGTGCGCATGGTCGCCGGATCGGAACCGGTCGACGTGTTCGTGTCCGAGCCCATCTCGATCTTGACATGGTTGATCAGGGGGTTCTTTCCACCGAACAGCACTCGGATGAGCTGCCAGTACCGGCCGGGGTGCTCCGCCTTGTAGTCCATCAGGAGGTTGCTCGTGCTGTTGCAGCTGAGCACGCCGAGACCCTTGTAGGTCAAACCGTTCACGTTGTCGGCGCGAACGTCGTCCCCGTTGACCACGACCTCTACCGGATCGTCCGCAGCGTGGCCGGCGGGGGCGGTGATCACTCCGGCCGCGAGTGCCATGGTGGTTGCCGCGATAAGCGACATCCAGCCGAGTCTTCGCTGTGTGCCCATCCCGCCTCGACTCCTTCTTCTCGTAGCGCGCACCGACGCCAGACGTTCGAAATACCGAAAGATGTCCGTAATTCCGGAAGGACCGTACGCAGTAAGCGATTTCTACGTCAATCCCTGTGCACTCACGGTGACTGAGGCTGGGCACGCTCACGGTTGGAAAGCGCTTGGACGCCGAGGTGGCTGTCGCAGGCTACTGCCGACTTCTGGGCAATATCGGTATCAACTGCATCGCGCCGCTGGTCGTCATCAGACCCCGAGGAGACGAGTCCGGCGTAGTCGCCGCGGAGGGCGTTGCGCCCGCGCCTGATGTGGTGTCGAGCATGGGCCTCGTTCCAGACCAGCACATGGCCGAGGGCCGCACGCCGTCCGCCTGGCGGCTGGGTCGCGCTCGCCACCGGCACGTCGTCTTCCTGCTCGGCATGGGCGGCCAGGCAGCCGCGGTGCTCCGCAGTTACGCCGAACCGACCCGGGAACATCGCGCCGACATGCGCAAGGCACTACTGGCGAGCAGGGAGGCACGTGCCGCCTGGCAGGAGACCTACGACCGGGCACAGCAGGAACAGGTCCGCCCCCGGGGGTCTGACGTCGCGCGAGGCGGAGGAGGCGCAGGAGGCGCGCCACCGCGTAGGCGCCGCCGCCGTCCGGATGGACGGCGATCAGTGTGCCCCACCGTGGCGCCCGGCCACCTGAGGCATGCCCGAACAGCCGCCGCTTGTCCGCCGCCTCCGTGACGTCACTGGCCTGACCGAGTGCTGCTCACGGCGCTCCCGAGTGTCGCCCGCCGCGGTGGGAGCCGCGCCCATAGCATGACCTGGCGCGGTCACCGACCTGTCGGCAGCAGGCCGGGCCGTGCGATCGGTTCCTGGGGCCCATGCGCTCGCGCATCCGGCGCGCCGGACGACTGGAGGTTGGTGACCATGACGGTGATGTCCGTGCCCAGGTTCGAGCGGTTCTTCCGGGTGGCGGCGGGACTTGATGTCGACAAGAACGACCTCAAGCGCTACAGCGACTTCGTGGACGCCAAAGTCTACGATCTGCTGCTCATCGCCGAGGCGGTCGCGAAGGCCAACGCCCGGGACGTGATCCTGCCGAGGGATCTGCCGATCACCAAGGGGCTACAGGAGAACATCCACCGCTTCCGTGACCTCGACCACGAGATCGAGTTGAAGCCCATCCTCGATCAGCTCGTCAGGCACCCGCCGCTGGACCGGGCACCCGACGACGCGACGGAGGCGAGGTTGCCGGAAATCGTCGGCGGGCTCAGCCTGGCGCTCGCCAAGGCGTTCAAGATCATCTACCCGGACCTGAAGAACCCGCAGACCAAGCACTGGGAGACGGTCTGGCCACTCTTCGATCTCCTGCTGTGACGCCGGGGTTGTGAAAATGCCGGGAGCGCTGCGGTGACCGCCGGACCGGCTAGGAGGGTATGACCGCGGACATCGAGGCGGGCATGCGCGCCTTGAGGTCCTTCCACTCACCCTCGCTGACATGGTTCTCGAGGACATGCAGGACCGTACGCACCAATTGCTCGGTGTCGCCCTCGATCGCGTACGGAAAGTCGTGCCGGACCCGCCGGAAGAATTCCTCGCTGTTGAATTTCACGGGCGTCTCCGCGGGTTTCCACCCGTCGTAGTAGACGCCGCGCAGCAAGGTCGGAAGCTGCGCTCCGAACTGCACGGCCTCATCGACCGACAGCCGGTCCCGCAGGTGGTGCAGGACCGCGCGCAGAGCGGCGTACGACTGCTTCCGGCGCTCCTTGGGCCACCCGTAGGCCTGCTCGATCTCCTTCAGGACATGGTTGGCCTTGTCGACCATGGTGTCGAACGAGGAAAAGCCTGTCGCAACCATCATGGAGTCCTTCCGATGCCCGCGGCGGCACCCGGCGCAGCGGGGCCGCCGCGGGAGAGAGCCGGATCCCGGCGGTCTCAGCCGCCTTGGCGTTCGCTGCTCTCGGTTATCTCGATGTGACGGGGCTTGGCGGTCGCCGCCTTGGGGACGGTGACCGTGAGCACGCCGCTGGACATGCTCGCCGTGACGCCTTCGGTGTTCACTTCGCTCGGAAGCAGCAACCGGTACTCGAAGCGACCGGTACGGCGACCGCTGTGCCGCATGATGCCTTTGCGCTCCCGTTCCTTGATCTCCCCCGTTACGGCCAGCTCCTGACCATTGATCTCGATGTCGACGTCCTTGCGGTCCACGCCGGGGAGCTCGAGTTCCAGGTGATAGGCGTCGTCGGCTTCGATCACATCGGCGGACGGCGTCCACGCCGCTACGGCGGGAGCCGCGCTTCCGACCGTGGATTCGAGCAGACCGCCCATCTGGTTGATCAGGTCGTCGAATTCCAGAAGTGGATTGCGCGCCCAGCCCCTGGGACGCTCCACCGTTCCTTGGCCTCGCTGTCGGCGAACCGGCATATTCATCGTCCGTCCCTCCGGTCGTGTCGGTTGGTGGGTAGCGGATCTGTTGTGTGGCCACCGCCCGGCTCGGCGAACCGGCCGGACGGAGCTTCTGTGTCATCGGGGTGGCGCGCGACGTCGACGGTGGTGTGGCCGAGGTGCTCATGGACCTGATGGATGGCCATCGCCCCTTCACCGGCGGCGGAGGCCACCCGCTTGACCGAGCCGCTGCGTACGTCGCCCGCGGCGAAGACCCCGGGCAGGCTGGTCTCCAGCCCCAGACAGGCACGGCCCTGGCCCTCCCAGACAGTGCCACTCGCGCGGGCCTGCGCCGGGGCGCCGGTGCGCACGAAACCACGGTCGTCCAAGGCGACCACGTCGCCGAGCCACGCCGTGCGGGGCTGGGTGCCGATGAAGACGAACATCGCGCGTACGACCAGCTTGCGGCGCTCCCCCGTGCGGTTGTTGTCCACCACGATGGCCCGCAGGACATCGTCGCCCTCCACCTCGCGCACCTCGGTGTTCAGCAGCACCTGCACCCGTGGATGGCGTTCGATCTGGTCGACGAGGTAACGGGACATCTTGGCGCCGAGGTCCGGGCCCCGGATCAGCAGATGGACGCGCGGGACGCGCTGCGCGAGGAAGAGGACGGCCTGGCCCGCGGAGTTACCGCCGCCGACCACAGCTACCGGATCCGCCCTGCACTGCTGCGCCTCGTACACGGTCGCCGCATAGAAGACGCTCGCCCCCTCCACCCGTTCGATGCCGGGCACTTCGAGCCTGCGGTACCGGGCCCCCGTTGCCAGCACGACGGTATGGCTCACCACATCGCCGCCGTCGGCGAAGGTGACGCGGTAGGAGCCGTCGTCCTCGGGCTTGAGCGCAGTCGCTTCCGCGGGAACCCACACCTGGGCCCCGAACTTGCGCGCCTGGAGCTCGCCCCGTTCGGCGAGGTCGGAACCGGAGATCCCGGCCGGAAAGCCGAAGTAGTTCTCGATGAGGGACGACGTGCTCGCCTGGCCGCCCGCGGCGATCGCATCCAGGAGGGCCGTGGTCAGTCCCTCGGACGCGCCATAGACGGCGGCCGCCAGCCCGGCGGGTCCGGAGCCGATGATGATCAGATCGCTGCGGGTCTCCTCGGCGGACGGAGGGGAGAGACCGATGAGCCGCG
Organism: Streptomyces sp. BRA346; assembly: GCF_052851135.1. Classification (NCBI taxonomy): domain Bacteria; kingdom Bacillati; phylum Actinomycetota; class Actinomycetes; order Kitasatosporales; family Streptomycetaceae; genus Streptomyces; species Streptomyces sp. BRA346. The sequence continues at coordinate 125,507 of NZ_JAIWIH010000009.1, forward strand.
CCAGTTCGGCGTTGCTGGGGTTGCGCAGCACCTGCTGATCGCGCCAGATGACGATCGGTGTCTCCTCCGGGGGGACGGAGAACCGGCGTAGCAAAGCCTCGGCCTCCTCGTCCGACTCCAGATCGATCCAGCGGTGCGGCAGCCGGTTGCGGGCCGCGAACTCGCGCAGCCGCCGGGTGTCGGGCGAGTAGCGCGAGCCGATGATGCGGAAGCCCGCGCCGGCGCCGACGAGCAGCGCGCGGCGGCCCAGATAGGCACGGAGGATGAGGTCGCCGAGGATCGGATCGCGGGCGACCAGCGCCCGCAGCCAGTCGATCGGAAGGGACAGCACTTCTCCGGGATCACGGGCCCGGGCGGTGTAGAAGGCCACCTGCCCCTGGAGGAGCCCCAGCTCGCCGAGGAAGCGCCCCGGCCCGTGCACCCTCAGGACCCGCTCCTCGGGGGTGCCGTGGGCCTCTACGATCTCGATGGAGCCGCTGAGGATGACCAGGAACTCCGCGCACTGCTCCCCCTCCCGGACCAGCACCTGGCCCGGCTCGGTCCGAAAGCGCTCCCCGTGTTCGGCGAGGAACGCGATCTGGGCTTGCGACAGCCGGGGGTAGGCGCCGTACAGATCCGGGGTCTCGAACGCCACCGCCTCGTCGGGAGCGGCGTCGTGGGGCCGGTCGTCGCCTGCCATCACGCCGGCGCCTCGGGTTCGATGGCCATGGACGTCACCCTCTCTCGCTGTCCTGCCGACCCGCCATCACCTGCTCGACCCACGAGCGCAGGGTGCCCGCCGGGGCGGCACCCGCGCGGCGGGCGACCGGCTCCCCCTTGTCCAGGATGAGCAGGGTCGGCACGGCCTGCACCTCGAACCGCTGGGCGAGGTGCGGATTGCTGTCGATGTCGACCTTGACGAGTTTGACCTTGCCCGCCAGCTCCGTGGCGACCCGCTCAAGTGCGGGGCTGACCATCCGGCAGGGCCCGCACCACATCGCCCACAGATCCACGACGACGAGGGGCGTCGCCTTCTCGGCGACCTCGGCGAAGTCGTTCTCGTCCGCGTCCACGATCCACGGCAGCGGCGACGTGCAGTTGCCGCACCGGGGGGCGCCCTCGGCCGCCGCGGGGATCTTGTTCACGCGTCCGCAGGTGGGGCACTTGATGGTCCGGGCTTTGATCGTCGGGTTTGGCATGGCCGGTCACGCTGCCTCTCCGACTTCCTGCCGGGCTCGTTCCTCGACGTGCTCGCCCGACGGCTGTTCGTAGGTGACCACCAGTTCGCCGTGCTGGGCATCGACCTTGACGGTGGTGCCCTCCCGGACGTCGCCCTTCAACAGGGCGCGTCCGATGAGGGTCTCGACCTCGTGGGAGATGAAGCGGCGTAGCGGCCGGGCACCGTAGACCGGGTCGTAGCCCTCGTGGGCGACGACCTTCCGGGCTTCCGTGGTGAGTTCGACGGCGATCAGGCGCTCGGCCAGCCGCTTGCGCAACTCGTCGAACTGGAGCTCCACGATCCGCTCGATCTGGGGCTCGCCGAGCGGCTTGAACAGCACGATGTCATCGACCCGGTTGAGGAACTCGGGGCGGAAGTGCCCGCGCAGCTCACTCATCACCAGGCCCCGGGCGTCCGGCTTGAGCTCGCCCTGGGAGGTGACGCCGTCCAGCAGGTGCACGGAACCGATGTTGGAGGTCATGATGATGACGGTGTTGCGGAAGTCCACCACACGCCCCTGGGCGTCGGTGATCCTGCCGTCGTCGAGGACCTGTAGCAGGGTGTTGAAGACGTCGGTGTGCGCCTTCTCGATCTCGTCCAGGAGCACGACCGAGTACGGTTTGCGCCGCACCGCCTCGGTGAGCTGGCCGCCCTCCTCGTAGCCGACGTACCCCGGCGGGGCGCCGACCAGCCGACTGACGGTGTGCCGCTCCTGGTACTCGCTCATATCCAGGCGGACCATGTTCTCCTCGGTGTCGAAGAGCGCGGCGGCCAGCGTCTTGGCCAGCTCGGTCTTCCCCACGCCGGTGGGGCCGAGGAAGATGAACGAGCCGATCGGCCGGCGCGGGTCCCGGATGCCCGAGCGGGCGCGGATGATGGCGTCGGAGACCAGCTTGACCGCCTCGTCCTGGCCGATGACCCGCTCCTGGAGGATCTCATCCAGGCGCAGCAGCTTCTCCCGTTCGCCCTCCTTGAGGCGGGAGACCGGGATTCCGGTCCAGGCGGAGACGATGTCGCTGATCTCGTCCTCGGTGACGACCTCGCGCAGCAGCCGGTGTTCGCCCTGCTTGGCGGCCAGCTGCTCCTCCTCGGCGGCCAGCTTGCGCTCCAGCTCCTGGAGCTTGCCGTAGCGCAGTTCGGCGGCGCGGTTGAGGTCGTAGGTGCGTTCGGCCTCCTCGGCCTCGCGGCGTACCTCCTCCAGTTCCTTGCGCAGCTCCTGCACCCGGCGGATGGACTGCCGCTCGGCCTCCCACTGGGCGCGCTTGGCGTCGGCCTCGGCCCGCAGGTCGGCGAGCTCCTTGCGCAGTTCCTCCAGCCGCTGCCGGCTGGCCGGGTCGGTCTCCTTGGAGAGCGCGGCCTCCTCGATCTCCAGTCGGGTGACCCGGCGGGTGATCTCGTCCAGCTCGGCGGGCATGGAGTCGATCTCGGTACGCAGCCGGGCACAGGCCTCGTCGACCAGGTCGATGGCCTTGTCGGGCAGGAACCGGTCGCTGATGTAGCGGTGGCTCATGGTGGAGGCGGCGACCAGGGCGGTGTCCTGGATCTTGACGCCGTGGAAGACCTCCAGCCGCTCGCGCAGGCCCCGCAGGATGGAGATGGTGTCCTCCACGCCGGGCTCGTCCACCATCACCGTCTGGAAGCGGCGCTCCAGCGCGGCGTCCTTCTCGATGTGCTTGCGGTACTCGTCGAGGGTGGTCGCGCCGATCATGTGCAGCTCGCCGCGGGCCAGCATCGGCTTGAGCATGTTCCCCGCGTCCATGGCGCCCTCGGCCGCCCCGGCGCCGACCACGGTGTGCAGCTCGTCGATGAAGAGCAGGATCCTGCCCTGGGCGGCCTTGACCTCGGCGAGTACGGCCTTGAGCCGTTCCTCGAACTCGCCGCGGTACTTGGCGCCGGCGACCAGGGAGCCCATGTCGAGGGCGAACACGGTCTTGTCGCGCAGCCCTTCGGGCACATCACCGCGTACGATGCGCTGCGCCAGGCCCTCGACGATGGCGGTCTTGCCGACACCGGGGTCGCCGATGAGCACCGGGTTGTTCTTCGACTTGCGGCTGAGGATCTGGATCACCCGGCGGATCTCGGCGTCCCGGCCGATGACCGGGTCCAGCTTGCCGGAGCGGGCCTCCAGGACCAGGTCGCGGCCGTACTTCTCCAGCGCCTCGTACGCCACTTCCGGGTTGGCGGAGGTGACCCGCTGGCTGCCGCGGACCTGCGTGAGGGCGTGCAGGAACGCGTCCTTGGTGATGCCGTGCTCCTTGAGCACGCGTCCGGCCGCGGTGCCGGACCCCTCGTCGGTGAACGCGAGGACGAGGTGTTCGACCGAAACGTACTCGTCCTTGAGCCGCTTGGCCTCCTGCTCGGCGGTGTCCAGCAGCTGGGAGAGGCGCTGGGTGACGAAGACCTGTCCGGGGGCGGCCCCGGGGCCGGTGACCTTGGGCTTGCGCGCCAGCTCGGCCTCCAGCATCGAGCGCATCGCCTCGGGATCGGCGCCCACCTGGGTGACCAGTCGCGGGATCAGACCCTCCGGCTGGTCGAGGAGTGCGAACAGCAGGTGCTCGCCGTCGACTTCGGTGTGCCCGAACCGCATCGCAGAGGTCTGGGCGTTCTGGAGGGCTTCCTGGGACTTCTCGGTGAGACGGTTCATGTCCATGGCGGTAGATCACTCCTCGCGCCGCTGCGGCGCAGTGCGTCTTCGAGCCGGTCAATGCGGTCGAGCAGATCGAGTACCAGACCGATGGAGGCGTAGTTCAGACACATTCCGGCGTGCAGGCGCTCGATGCGGCCCACCACCGCCGGGGCGGAGGGGGCGAACACCAGTCGCCCCGCGTGATCACGCTCGGCGTCGATGAGGCCGAGGGCGACGAACCTCGCCACCAGGTCGGGATGGAGCCCGGTGCGACGGGCCACGGTTTCCAGGGAGAGCCTGCGGGCGGGCACCAGGTCGTAGTGGATGGACGGGACGGGTGCGTACCTCGTGTCCGTCCGCGTCGTGTTCGCGTGCGTGCTCATCGCTCACTCCTGGGATCGAAGGAGGAGGTGGCGGCGAGCGCTTCGAACAGCTCCCGCTCGCGGTCGGTGAGTTCGGGCGGCACCATGATGCGGATCTCTGCGTAGAGGTGGCCGTTCGGACCGCCGGGGTTGGGCATGCCCTCGCCGCGCAGTCGCAGCTTGCGGCCGCTGGAGGTGCCGGGGGGAACCGTCACCTTGGCGGTGCCGCCGGGGGTGGGCACGGGGACGGTCGCGCCCAGCGCGGCCTCCCAGGGAGCCACCGGGAGGTGGACATGGACGTTACGGCCGTCCAGCCGGAACCGCGGGTGCGGCTGGATCCGTACCCGCAGATACAGGTCGCCCGCCGGGGCGTCACCCGTGCCGTGGCCGCCCTGTCCGGCCAGCCGGATGCGCTGGCCGTCCACGACGCCGGGCGGGACGTCGACCTCGAAGCTGCGCTGCCCCGTCGGCCCGGCCAGGGTGACGGTGCGGCGGCCGCCGCGGTACGCGTCCTCGACGGTGAGCGGCAGTTCGGCCTCCTGGTCGGCGCCGGGGATGTCCACGCGGCCTCCGCCCCGGCCCCCCATGCCGCCGCCGAAGAAGGAGCCGAACAGGTCCTCGAAGTCGACTCCGCCACCCCCGACGTCGTCGCCGAAGCCACGGACGAAGCGGACCCGGTCCCCGGCCCCGGAGGTCGTCCAACCGCGGAATCCGCCGCCTCCGCCGCCGACACCGGCCCCGACCCGCTCCTCCCAGTCCTCGGGAATCTTGCGGTAGTCCTCGCCGAACCGGTCATAGCGGGCACGGGCCTTCGGGTCGGAGAGCGCGGCGTACGCCTCGTTGAGCTCCTTGAAGCGCTCCTCGGCCCGGGGGTCCTTGTTCACATCCGGGTGGTACTTGCGGGCCAGCTTGCGGAACGCCTGCTGGATCTCGTCCTGGCTCGCGCCCCGGGAAACCCCGAGTACGTCGTAGAAGTCCCGGGCCATGGCAGGTCACTCCCGTTTGGCGACGGCGACGGCTACCGGCCTCAGCTGTTTGTCGGCCTTCCCGTAGCCGGGGCGCAGCACCTGGACCACCGTCCCCGGTTCCGCGTCGGGGTCCTCGATCACGCCCACCACCTCGTGCCGGGTCGGGTCGAACGGCACACCGGTCTCGGCCTCCCGCTCGTAGCCGAGCCGGGCGAGGGCGTCCACGGCTTGGTCGTGCACGGCCTTGACGCCCTCCACGATCGCGTCGGGGTCGGATCCGGCATGGGAGAGGGCGAGTTCGAGGTTGTCGATGACGGGCAGCAGCGCCGAGGCGGTGCGGGCCCGCTCGGCGGCCCGCTCCCGCTCCAGCTCCCTGGTGTGGCGCTTGCGCAGATTGTCCAGATCGGCCAGGGCCCGCTTCCACTTGTCCTCGAGCTCCGCCAGGGCCGCCTCGTGCTCGGCCCGTTCGCCGGTGGGCGGGGCGGGTCCCCCGGCCGCGTCCGGGCCGGGCTCCTGGGGCGGCTGCGCCTGCTCCCGCTCGGGAGCGGGCAGATCCTGCCCGGGCTCCGGTGCGGCGCCCTCCGGCACCGGTTCGCGCTCCTGGGGTTGGTGGGACACGTTTGCCGCCTCAGCCCTTGTCGAACTCGGCGTCGATCACGTCTTCGTCGACGCCCTCACCGGCTTGCCCCGGCCCGGCGCCCTGCGGTCCGCCGGCCTCGCCGCCTGCCGCGCCCGCGCCCGCGGCGGCCTCCGCGCCGTGGGCCTGAAGCCCGGCGTAGACCTGCTGGAGCTCGGAGATCCGCGGCCTGACCTGGTCCACGCCGGCCTCGTCCTTGACGGCCTGGCGGGCCTCGGTCACCAGCATCTCGGCACGCGACTTCTCGTGCGAGGGCGCGGCGTCGCCCAGTTCCTGCAACCGCTTCTCGACCTGGTAGGCGACGGCGTCCAGTTCGTTGCGCGCGTCCACGGCCTCGCGCAGCGCCTGGTCCTCGCCACGGTTGCGCTCGGCCTCCTGGACCATGCGCTCGACCTCGCCGCGGTCGAGGTTTCCGGTCTCGCTGATCACGACGGACTGCTCCTTGCCGGTGTCCCGGTCGCGGGCGGTGACGTTGAGGATGCCGTTGGCGTCGATGTCGAAGGTGACCTCGACCTGCGGTTCGCCACGCGGCGCCGGGCGGATACCGGTCAGCTGGAAGCGGCCGAGCACCCGGTTGTCGGCGGCCCGCTCGCGCTCGCCCTGGAGGATCACGATGTCGACGGCCTGCTGGTTGTCCTCGGCCGTGGAGAAGGTCTCGGTGCGGCGCACCGGAATGGTGGTGTTCCGGTCGATGATCTTCGTCATGACGCCACCGCGGGTCTCGACGCCCAGTGAGAGCGGGGTGACGTCCAGCAGCAGCACATCCTTGACCTCACCCTTGAGCACCCCGGCCTGGATCGCGGCGCCCAGCGCCACGACCTCGTCGGGGTTCACGCTCATATTGGGCTCCTTGCCGCCGGTCAGCCGGCGCACCAGTGTCTGGACGGCCGGCATCCGGGTGGAGCCACCGACGAGGATGACCTCGTCGATATCGTTCTCGCTGACCTTGGCGTCCCCCATGGCCTGCTGGACCGGGCCGAGGCAACGCTCCACCAGGTCGGAGGTGATCTGCTCGAACGTGGACCGCATGATCGTTTCGGTCAGGTGCTTGGGCCCGGAGGCATCGGCGGTGATGAACGGCAGATTGGCCTGCGTCTGGGTCACCGAGCTCAGCTCCACCTTGGCCTTCTCCGCAGCCTCGAAGAGCCGTTGCAGCGCCTGCGGGTCCCGGCGCAGATCGATGCCGGTGTCCTGCTGGAACTTGTCGGCAAGGTAGTCGACCAGGCGGCGGTCGAGGTCGTCGCCACCGAGATGGCTGTCGCCTGCGGTGGAGCGCACCTCCACCACGCCGTCCCCGACGTCCAGGATGGACACGTCGAAGGTGCCGCCGCCGAGGTCGAAGACGAGCACCGTCTCGTGCTGCTTCTTGTCCATGCCGTAGGCGAGGGCCGCCGCGGTCGGCTCGTTGATGATCCGCAGCACCTCCAGCCCCGCGATCTCACCGGCGTCCTTGGTGGCGCTGCGCTGGGCGTCGTTGAAGTACGCGGGCACCGTGATGACCGCCTCGGTCACCCGCTCGCCCATCTGCTTCCCGGCGTCGTCGGCGAGCTTGCGCAGCACCAGAGCGCTGATCTCCTCCGGCGAATGCAGCTTGTCGCGCACCTTGAAGCGCGCGAGGCCATGGTCGCCCTCGACGACGTCATAGGCGACCGCCTTGGCCTCGTCCGACACCTCGTCGAACTTGCGGCCGATGAAGCGCTTGGCCGAGTAGATGGTTCCCTTGGGGTTGAGGATCGCCTGGCGCCGGGCCAGCTGACCCACCAGCCGCTCACCGGTGTCGGTGAACGCCACGACGGACGGGGTGGTGCGGCTGCCTTCGGCATTGGGGACGACCGAGGCTTCACCGCCTTCCCACGCGGCGATGACCGAGTTGGTGGTGCCCAGGTCGATACCGACTGCCTTGGCCATGGCAACTCCCTTCCGAGGCGGCCACGATCTTCGCCCCGGTGCTCGGTCGGGCGACGGGGCCGGATTCACGGGATCTACGCCGCAAGAGTGGCAAAGCGGGGCAATGAACGCCTGCGCCTGTGGGGTCTAAGTTCGGCGCCCCAGTCCACCGCCGAGGACAGGTACGAGCGGGCGCGATCCGGGCGATCCCCGGGTCGGGGTTCCCCTCGACCGCGACGTTCCGTGGTCGTTCGTATACAGGTCATGTCCGTGCGGCCGCGGTGCGGTGGCGGCGGGTCGGGGCGGAGCTCCCGGGCCCCGCTCAGTCGTCGGAGAGATCCTGCTCGGCCCAGATGGTCTTGCCATGGACCTCCGGGCGAGTGCCCCAGCGCTGGACGAGTTGGGCCACCAGGAAGAGCCCCCGGCCACCCTCGTCGAGCGCGCGGGCCCGGCGCAGATGCGGTGCCGTGCTGCTGGCGTCGCGGACCTCGCAGATGAGCGCGCGGTCGCGGATCAGGCGCAGCCGGATGGGAGGGTGACCGTAGCGGATCGCATTGGTGACCAGTTCGCTGACGACCAGCTCGGTGGTGAGGACCAGGTTCTCCAATCCCCAGTCCATCAGCTGGGCGGTGACCTCCCGCCGGACCCGGGAGACGACAGCGGGTTCCGGAGGGATCTCCCAGGTGGCGACCCGGTCGGGGCCGAGGGCCCGGGCACGGGCGAGGAGCAGGGCGACATCGTCTTCGGGGCGGGCGGGGAGCAGAGTCCGCAGGACGGTGTCACCGAGGGCGTCCAGGGACGGGCCCGGCTGGGCCAGGGCCTCGCACAGCGCCCCCAGCCCCTCGTCGATCGCGCGGTCGCGGCCCTGGACCAGACCGTCGGTGTAGAGGGCGAGGACACTGCCCCCGGACAGTTCGGTCTCGACCGCCTCGAAGGGCAGGGTGCCGAGGCCGAGGGGTGGGCCGTTGGGGACGTCGAGGATGTCGGCGGCGCCGTCCGGGGTGACCACGACGGGCGGGGGGTGGCCGGCGCTGGCGAGCGTGCAGTGGCGGGAGACCGGGTCGTAGACCGCGTACAGGCAGGTGGCGCCGGTGACCCCGGGGGGTTCGGGATCGTCCTCGGCCACCAGCCGGGTCACGAGATCGTCGAGGTGGGTGAGCAGCTCGCCGGGCGGCAGATCGATATCGGCCAGGGTGCGGATGGCACTGCGCAGCCGCCCCATGGTGGCGGACGCCTGGACGCCGCGGCCCGCGGTATCGCCGACCACCAGGGCGGCGCGAGCGCCGGAGAGCGGGATCACGTCGAACCAGTCACCGCCCACGCCGGCCCAGGTTTCCGAGGGCAGATAGCGTGAGGTGACCTCCATCGCGGCCAGGTCGGGCAGGCGCCGCGGCAGCAGATTGCGCTGCAGAGCCCTGGCCGTCATGCGCTCGCGCTCGTAGCGGCGTGCATTGTCCACGCATACGGCCGCTCGGGCCGTGATCTCCTCGGCCAGCAGCAGATCGTCCTCGTCGAAGGGCACCGGCGTCCGGTGGCGCGCGAAGAACACCACGCCCAGAGTGACACCGCGGGCGCGCATAGGCACCACCAGCTCCGAGTGGATCCCGTACTCCCGGATCCGGGCGGCCCGTACCGGGTCGAGGGCGTCCCACCGGACCATGAGCCCGTCGGTCACCCGGTAGAGGATGGCCCGGCCCTCGGCCAGGCATTCGCCCGACGGTGAGGACTCCGGGTGGGTGTCCAGTGCGCCCACGTCGACCACGGCCTCCGGGGTTCCGGGGAGGACGGAGCGGTGGGCGGCGCGGCGCATGGTGATGGGACCGGACAACGGGCCCGAGGGGGGTTCCTCACCCCGGTCGAGAAAGGTGAGCAGGTCGACGCCGACGAAATCGGCGACCCGGGGGACGGCCACGTCGGCCAGTTCATGGGCCACATGCGCGATGTCCAGGGTGGAGCCGATACGCTTCCCCGCCTCGTTCAGCAGCAGCAACCGCCCCTGGGCCTGGTGCCGGCGGGTCGTGTCGTACGCGGCGAAACACACGCCGTACACACGGCCCGTCCGGTCCTTGAGCGGCGCGAGCGAGATCGTCCAGGCGTGCTCGCGGCTCTCCCCCGGCACCCGCAGATAAGCCTCCAGGACCTGCCGTTCTCCGCTCTCCAGCACGCGACGCATGCCCTCCTCGGTCTTCTCGCTCTCCGGGTGCGACAGGAGCTCGACCAGGCGCATACCGCGCATCCGATCCTCGGTGAGGGCGGCCGCCGCCTCCATTTCGGCGTTCGCCCGCACCAGCCGCAGGTCCGTGCCGAAGACCGCGAGCACGCACGGGGCCTGGGCGAACGCCCTCACAGCCGCGTCGGCCTCGGGCGAACGCGGTTCCCGCGCGACGGCGGACACCAGGAGCCACCCGGTGGCACCGCCGTCCGCCACCACGCGGTGCGCCAGTGCCTCCGCCTCAACGCGATGGCCGTCACGGTGGCACAGCACCACCCGTCCGCTCCACCTCGACCGGCCGGCCAGGCAGCGCCCGACCGCCTCGGCGGCGGTCTCCCCGGCCCACAGCTCGGTCACCGCTCGCCCCACGATCTCCTCGGGCCGGTAGCCGAGCAGCTGCTGGGCGCCCTCGCTCCACCCGGTCACGACGCCGTGCGCATCCATCGCGGCCGTGGCCAGGTACACCGTGTCGAGAGCCTCGTTCACCGCGGATGACATCGTCTTACGGTTCCGGCGGTCGCCATTCGATCATCAGAATCGTGGCGTCGTCGCTGAGTTCGTCGCGCCGGTGGTCGAGGATGGCGTGAATAAGCAGGCGAAGCACCTCCGTGGCGTTCTGCCCGGCGGCCGTCGACCGGATGATGTAGTCGGTGAAGCGGTCCAGGCCGAATTGTTCGCCTCCCTCGTTGCGCGATTCCACGACACCGTCGGTGTACAGCAGAATCCGGTCACCGGGTTCCAGGGCCGCCTCGTGTATCTGCCGGGGACTGACGGCCAGGCTGGCGGGCATTCCCAGCGGAGGCTCGGAAGGCCGCTCCAGTTCCTTCTCCAGCAGCCGGTGGCGGCGGATGAGCAAGGGGGACGGATGGCCGCAGTTGGACCAGCGCAGCACCCCCGTGGGCATGTGCAACTGGGTGAAGATGCCGGTGCAGAACTGATCCGGGAGCCAGGCCGACAGCGCCGAGTCCACGGCGCCGACGAGCGAGGCCAGGTCGGCGCCCGTGCGCCGGGCGTTGCGTGACCCCGCCATTGCCACGGAGGTGGCGAGGCCGGACGCCAGATCGTGGCCCATGGCGTCGAGGATCGTGGCGTGCAGCACGTCCTCGGTGAACGAATGGTCGAAGGCATCGCCTCCCAGCTCGTACGCGGGCTCCAGGACCGCGGTGGAGATCACCCGGCCGGTGCCGATCGAACGTGGTGGCAGAAAGGCCCGCACCATCTCCGTGGACAGCTGCATGGGCCGGGTCCGGGTGCGCTGCGCGAACGTGTCGATGTAGGTGCGCTTGGAGGTGATCACCAAGCCGAGGAGCGAGGCCAGAGCCCGCGAGCGCCACAGCCGCAGCCCGTCCAGGGACTCCATCCGCAGTCGCAGGACTCCCAGCCGCTCGGCCCCGTTGGCCAGCGGCAGCCATACGACCAGCCCGCCTGAACCGTCCTCCTCCACCCGCAGGGAGTCGGTGCGGTACGCCCATCCTCCGGGGGAGGCGTCCACCGGGAGTTCCGTCTCGTCCTCGGCCAGCGGCAGCAGCAGCCTCTGCTGGAGATCGATCAGATGGACGACGGCACGGCCCAGACCCATGGCCCCGGCATAGCGGTTCAGGACCTCCGGGAACTCCGCAGGGGAGGCCTGCTGGGTGGCGCTGACCAGCTCCTCGAGCAGCTGTTCGGCGGCCCCGGCCGAGGTCGACACATCCGCGTCCACCATACGAGCAACTGTACGGCGGGCTCTCTTCCGGCGTCGTCCGCGGCCACCGTCCCGGCCGCCCCGCGGGGGCGGCCCAGCCGTCCTCCGTCGGCGGCCGGGCGCAGCCCCGCGCTCCGCACGGGCCACCTGTCTCTCCGCCTCATCCAGCTGAGCACACCGATGGCGCTCGCTGTGCTCCGCAAGCGTCCGCCCGGCGCGGAACGCTTCCGCTTCCAGGTCCCGCAGCCGCTCGTCATGCGTCGCCGCCTCATTCACCAGGCCCACCATCCTGACAGAGACGTGGCATACGTCACCGGGCTCGTTGCGGGTGTGACATGTGGGGGACGCGTGGCGCAGTCGGAGTGAGGCGGCTGACTATCGGCGAGTCGGATCCGCGGGCTCGCCATGTCCGTGGATCTCTTTCTCTGTACGGGCGGAGAGCCCTCCTTGTACCGGAGTCCGCGCCGGTCCCGGACCGCGGTTGTGGTTCCGGTCGTCTCACACAAGAGATCACTGACGAAGGAAGCGTGCATTATGAGCTACAACGCCCAGATCGAGACCCGCGAGATATCCGACGCCGACCTGGACGGCGTTGCCGCCGGCGCGGCCGGTCTGGCCCTGCAGGGCAGCTACCCGGGCCACCTGGAGGGCATCGGCGGCGCAGAGCTGGCCGGTCACAGCATCACGGTGGACGGTGCGGCGGACCTGCAGAGCGGCCAGGCAGGCCTCAGCGTCAACGCCGTCTGATCAGCCGCAAAGGCTGAACATCCTCGAGGCCTGAAGACCCTCGGCCACACTGTCGCCGAGAGGGTTTCGTCATACGCAGGCCGCCTCGCGGCTGTTTGCGTGGGCCTCACAGTGGCCGGCGACGTCGGTCACTGTTCCGCGTTCGGTGCGCTGGTGCCGCTGTGGAGGGTGCATCGGTAAGGCGGATCCACAACGATTTCCCCGTGCTTGCGGATCCGCCCCCGGCGCGGACCAGGCAAGGCCCCGTCCGCGCCGGACCTCCTCAGGCCGCACGCCTGCGCTGCTCCCGCCGCCCGCGTCCTACGCTCCATTGGCCAGTCGCCCGCGCTAACGGTGTGACCGCCACGCACACGGGTTTGCGCACAAGACACCCAACGGCCGTCAGACGACCGGCATCGCGGTCAGCTTCCGGTCGCGCACCGTGAACACGCGGTTGCCCGCCCCCGCCATCGACCAGCCGCCCTTCGTGTCCCCTCCCTTGTCGTGGAACGTCCACAGCGGTTCCCCAGTGTCCTTACGGAAGGCCTTGACCCCCTCGGAGCCGTGGTCGGACGAGACCCAGACGGTGTTGCCCGAGACGACGGGCTTTCCGGAGACGGTGTAGTTCAGCTCACGCACCCAGATCTCGGAGCCGTCCTTGGCGCTGTGGCACCGCAGTTCGTTGTTGGCGAAGGCGTAGAGACGATCGCCGTCGACCGCTCCCATGGACAGGCCACTGTTGGTCGAGGCGGGCGTGGACCAGCCGCGGTCACCGTCGCTGAGCCGGAAGCTGCGCAGCGACTGGCCGCCGAGATACAGGGTGCCGCCGGAGATGTGCGGGGTCCACGCGCTGCCGGACTTCGCGGGCACCGTCCAGACCTTGCCGCCATCCGCCGCGTCCATGGCGACCGCTCCGTACTTTCCCGCCGTCAGCACCAGGCGGCCACCGCCCGCGGCGCCGTCGATGTCGTCGGCATCGAAGACGAACGGCATGCGCTTACGCCACAGCGGCTTCACGCCGCTCTTGGTGAGGCGGAGGGCCATGACGTTGCCGGGGTCCCCGGTTGCCCAATTACTCGAGAGATCGTTGTAGTAGTACACGTCCTCATCCAGCGCGATCGGGCTCACAATGCCCAGGTCGTAGTCCCACAGCTTGTCCCCGGTCCTGGGTGAGATTCCGTAGAGGACGTCTGTGCTATGGGCCAGGATGAGGTCGAGCGACGGGGAGTAGAACGCCTCCCCGACGCTCTTCGCCGTCCACTTCCGCTTCCCGGTGGTGACCGAGTAGGCCAGGAGGTCGGGCATCCTGGTGTCCAGGACGACCAGGTCCCGGATGGTGAGCATGTCGACGCGGTCGGTTTCCGGGGTCTCCTTCGGGCCCCACAGCGGGTCGGGCGCCTTCCCCTTCTCGTAGTCACCCTCGGCGAGCGGGTCCGCGTCCCAAGGGTGCTCACGCGGAACCGCCTCGTCGCGCAGCATCCACCAGGCACCGCCTCCGCCCGCCGCTGCGAGCACGGTTCCGGCCGCGGCCAGCCCGGTGATGAAGCGTCTGCGGGACGGGCGGCCCGTCGCCGTGGTGCTCGTGCGGGGGGCCAGGTCGGGGAAGGTCGCCAACTGGCGTACCCACTCCTCGGACTGGCCGATCTCCGTGGCCACCGGGCCCTGCTTCCACAGCTTGGCCGCACCACGCGGAGGAGCCATGGCCGCGGTGATGTGTGCGGGGAGGGGACGCAGCGCGGGGTCCTTCGCCAGGCATGGCTCGATGAGCTGCCGCAGCCCGGGCGGGACCGTGTCCAGCCGGGGCTGCCCGTGCACCACCTCGTACTGCACGGCGGCCACATGCCCGCCCTGGTACGCGGGTGTCCCGGTCGACGCGAAGACGAGCACCGCGCCCAGCGCGAAGACGTCACCGGGCGGACCCGTGCGCTGCCCGAGCACCTGCTCGGGCGCACCGTAGCCCGGGGTGACGGGTATCTGTCCCGTGGTGGTCAGGGTCAGCCCGTGCTCGGGCCGCGCGATGCCGAAGTCGATGACCCGCGGTCCGGTGGACGTCAGCACGATGTTGGACGGTTTGAGGTCGCGGTGCACCAGGCCCGTGGTGTGGATGTCGCCGAGCGTGCGGGCGAGCGCTGCCCCGAGCGCCCGTACGTACGGCTCCTGGAGCGCTCCGTAGCGCTGGACCGCCGTATCGAGCGTGGGCCCGGCCAGGAACTCGGTGGCGATGAACGGCCGTCCGCTCTCGGTCTGCACCGTCAGTACGCGCGCCACGCCCTTGCTCTTCACGGCCTGCGCGGCCTCCGCCTCCCGCAGGAAGCGCTGCGCCATCTGTGTGTCGTGGGCGAGTTCGGTCCGCAGCACCTTGACGGCGGCCGTATGGCCTGAGCTGTCGCGTCCGAGGTACACCTTCCCCATGCCCCCTTCCCCGAGGACGCCGATCAGGCGGTAGGGGCCGATGCGGAGCGGGTCACCGTAGCCGAGGGGGTTCATGAGGTGTGTTTCTCCTGCCGTCGCTGCCGAGCGCTGTCTGCCGTAGGTCCCGTCTGCTCACTCCGGAGATCATTCCAGCGGGATGGCGTAGGTGCCCTCGATGGTGGAGCCGACGATCCGTCCCGAGTCCTCGTCCAGGACGGGGTTGATGCCCGCGCCCTCAGGGCCGCTCAACGTGAAGGTCCAGTCGGAGCGGTGGGTGGTGCGGTTGACCGCGTCGAGGTGCGTGCGGCCTGCCTTCTCGACACATGTGACGTAGACGTACTTCTCGCCGACGAGCGGCACGCAGGCGAGGGAGGGGTGGCGGCCGTTTTCGGGCCGCCCCTTCTGCCGCCACAGCAGCCGGCCGTCCGAGGCGTCCAGCGCGATGAGGCCGTGCCCGCTCTCCGTCGCGTACACCACGCCGTCCCGCAGGGCCGGCGGGCCGTAGAACGCCCGCGGCACCCCGTTGATCTCGTCCTCCTGGTCGAGCCGGGAGTTGACGTAGGCCCAGGCCCTGCCCCCGTCGGAGAGGCGATGCGCGACCACCTGCCGGGCGCCGAAATAGACGTGTGTGCTGTCCGTGGGGAGGGGCTGAAGCGAGGCACCGCGATCGTCGTGCCTGCCCAACGGGACCCGCGCGCCGTCCCACAGCTCGTCGCCCGTGCGGGCGGCTCTGGTGAGCGTCACGAACGAGTCGAGTGCGTCGGCGCCGTCCCTGTCGTCGACGGTGGTCAGCAGCAGCCGGTTTCCCCTGCACGTCGTCAAACAGCCGGTGGTCTGGCGGTTCATCCCCCCGAACTGGTAGTTCTCGAGCGGTTCGCGCCACAGCTCCCGGCCCGCTCGCAGATCGAAGGCGACGACGTTCCAGCCGGCCGTCGCCTCCTTGAACGCGGCGTTCGTCTTACGTGTTCTCGCCGCCAGATAGAGCACGTTTCCGGCCGCCCGGAGCGGCTGGACGGTGGGGTCGACGTCGTCGAACTCCCCCTTGATCTCCCTGCCGTCGAAGTCGGGGAGGGTGCCGAGAGTGTTCTGTACGGCGCCCGAACCCGGGTCGAGCGTGCAGATCGTCAGCCCCTTGCCGCTGCCCCCGTCCCGGTCCATTTTCCGGCCTTCCCGCCTCGGCTCCCGGGACTCGGGGAGGATCGCGTAGATCCGCTGCCCGTCGATGCTGATCTGCTTCGTATGGATGTCCGGATTGCCCCAGCGTCGTTCGCCGCTCTTCGCGTCGAACGCCACGAGCCCCTTCGTGTTCATACTCAGGATCAGGCCGCCCACCGCGATCGGCGGCAGGTCGTAGTTGTCGTTGACGCTCAGGGTCGGGGCCTTCCACACGGGCCGCGGCGCGCCACCCGGCCCGCGCGACGGTGATGCGGCGGGGCCCTGCTCGCCGCCCGGGCCGATGGTGGACCAGGCCCAGGCACCCCCGGCCACGGCGGCGGCCACCCCGACGGCGGAACCGCCCACCATCGCCAGCATCCTGCGCCGTGAGGGCGGCTGCGGTCCGTACGGCGACCAGGACGATGCCTCGCCCGAGCCGGAACCCGAGCCCGCCCCGTCGTGGTACGCGAATCCACCCGGCGGCGGAGGCTCTCGCCGCGGGGTGATCTGCCATACCGCGCCGGCGCGCCACGCGATCCGGGCCAGCACCCCGTCCGGCAGGTGGTCCGCGAACTCTCCGCCGCCGTCGTGCAGTTGGGCGCGCAGCTCCGCCGTACCCGGCCGGTGCCGCGCCTCCTTCAGCAGGCACTGTTCCAGCACGGGCCGCAGCGCGTCCGGAACGCCGGTGAGGTCCGGCTCCCCGTACCGCACCCGGTAGAGCAGGTCCGCCGCGTGGCCGCCGCCGAACGGGCCGCGCCCGGTCGTCGCGAAGACCAGCACCCCCGCGAGTGCGAACACATCGCCGGCCGCGGTGTGCTCGCCGCCCGTCGCCTGCTCGGGGGACATATAAGCGGGAGTTCCGGCCGCGGTTCCCGTACGCGTCAGCCGGTCGTCGCCGATCGCGCGTGCGATGCCGAAGTCGATGACCTTCGGACCGAAGGCGGTGAGGAGGATGTTGGACGGCTTGAGGTCGCGGTGCACGACGTCGCAGCTGTGCAACTGCCCCAGCGCCTCGCACAGTGCGGCACCGATCGCCCGGACGGACACCTCGGGCAGCGGCCCGCCCTGCTCGACGGCCTCGTCCAGCGGCGGGCCGAGCAGATACTCGGTCGCCAGCCACGGCGTGGGCGCGAGCGGATCGGCGTCGATGACCTCGGCCCCGTGCCGGCCCCCGATGACACGCGCCGCGTCCGTCTCCAGACGGAAGCGGATACGGAACTCGGGGTCGGCGGCGATCCGCGCGTGCATGCTCTTGATCGCCACGGTACGGCCGCCCTCGTCCCGTCCGAGGTAAACAGTGCCCATACCCCCACCGCCGATTCTGGCGATCAGCCGGTACGGGCCGAGCACCTGCGGATCGTCGTAGGCGAGCGGGAATCCCAAGGGGGTGGGCGAAGAGATCATCGGGTCGTCAGTCCACGGGGAGGGGATCGGCGGAGGGGCGGTGGAGGTGCGGCGGTCACGGCCTCGGGGAGGCTCCCGGGTGAAGGGCGGGAGCGCCGGGTGCCAGGGGCACGCCGGACTCGCTGGTGACAGTGTCGGCACCGGCTGCTCGCACAGCCCCGGCCGCGCCCGGAGGGCCCTGAGCGCCCAGGGCCCGCCCGGACTGCCGGACGAGCGCCGCGATCACCCGGCCCGGCAACCAGCCGGGGCCGAACGCCCCGGCCCCGCCATCCATCACCGTGGCCGGTGCCCAGCCCGGCGCGGAAGAAGGCGGAAGGGCCGGGGCGGGAGGGACGAAGCCGGCGGCCAGCGCATCCCGTACGGCCGCGGCGCGCGGTCTGTGTGCCGGGTCGGGGGCCAGACATGCACTGACCGCCTCGCGCAGCCCCTCGGGCAGTCCTGACGCATCCGGTGCCAGGCGCCCGGTCGCCGCGTACGAGAGCACCGCGCCGAGCCCGAACACATCGCCGGGCGGACGCGGCCGTCCACCCGAAAGCTGCTCGGGCGGCAGCGCCTCCGGCGGCAGACCGGGCACGGCCACACGCTCCCCGCCCTCCGGAGCGAGGGACCGTACGCATCCGAACCCGGTGAGCCTCGGTCCGTCCGCGCCCAGCAGGACGGTGCCGGGCGCCACACCGGCGTGGGCGAATCCCTGCTCGTGCAGCGCGGCGAGGGCCTCGGCCAGCGCCAGGCCGAGCCCGCGCACCGTACGCTCACCGAGGCCTCCGCCCTGCGCGGCCAGCGCTCCGGGTAGCGGCAGCGCCGGCGAATAGGGCGAGACGCACCACGGCGGTTGGCCGCCGGTGCCCCAGGAGACCTCCACGATCTGCTCCAGGGTGGGGCTGTGACCGCTCAAGCGCCGGGCCTGCTCGGCCTCGGCCCCGAACCGCTGCCCGTGCTCACCCTCCCGGGCGAACTCCAGCCGGGGCGAGCTGAGGAGGACCGTATGGTCGCCACCTGGCGTGCGCGCGATGAAACGCCGCACCGGTACGGGAACTCCGCTGTCCGCCGCGTCGATCCGGCCGATGGGTCTGTAGACACCGAGCTGTCCCGGGTCGTCCTGCCGCAGCGGCTCCATTCGCTCCCCCATGGTGTAGCCGAGAGCGGAAAGCCTAATCCCCGGCCGTGCCCCCGGGCAGGGAGGGGGCCGCGGCCAGCTGCCGGCCGACCGCCCCCTGGACCGGTCGGCGGACCACACCGAGCCGATCACCACGGCGCAGCCCGCCAGTTGGATTACGGTGGGGCCGCCGAGGCGGTGGAGACGCATACCGGTCGCGATGTGGGGATACACCACGTAGACGAGACCGCGGCGATGCCCAGAAGCGCCCCTCGTACCGGTGCTGGTGAAAAGGAAACGGCGGGGGATCAGGGTGCCACTGAAAAACCGGGGCCGTCAGGGGAGACGCGATGACCTGCACATTGATCAGCACCGTGGAGACGGCCGCGCCGACGTCCAGGATGCTCACGCTCCACATGACGTAGTCGGCACCGAGGAAGACAGCCGCGAGGGCGTACCCCCGCAACGGGCCGGGCAGGGAGCGATGCCGGCGTGTTTGCCGCACCAGCATCGGGACCAGTGGTACGAGCGCGGGCGTCGAGGTCGTCCAGACCGGCGTCCGGATGCCGTGCATGAACGCGATCATGGAGCGTTGGGTGCGGTCATGCAGAACCGAGCTTTCGACCGCACCCTCATCTGGAACCAGACCCATCTCCTCCACGCGTTGCGCGAATACGAGACCGTTCTACAACGAGCACAGAACTCACCGCACTCTCGCACGTGCCGCGCCACTCCACCCCCTACCCGAACCGATCACCGCCCCGGACCAGCTCACCCATCTCGATGTCCATCCCGCGATCGCCTCGGCGGCCTCCTGCACGCCGTTGCGTCCACAGGGCGTGCTGGTCGAGCTGCGCCGGAGGGCCGCTGACGACCAGATGTCGGGCGCCGGGCGCCCCTGTCCACCGGTCAGGGGCGCCCGTAGCGTCAACGCACCGCCGGCTCCGCCCGGGCGCCTCCGCGCATGAGCAGATAGTGCAGCGCGGCACCGAGAGCCGCGCCGAAGATCCACGCGTACCCGGTCAGGCCCTTCAACTCGGGCGCCCATACGGTGGCGACGGAGAAGATCGCGGCGAGCCCGAACGCGGCCAGTGCCCGGAGGTTCCACCCCTTGCTGTAGTAGTAGTCGGTACCGGGTTCGGCCGAGAACAGGTGCTCTACGTTGAGCTGCTGCTTCCGGATCAGGAAGTAGTCGATCACCAGGATCCCGTAGTACGGGGCGAGCAGGGCGCTCAGGGTATCCACGAACTTCGCGATTCCCAGGTGGCTGATGACCGGGACCCATAGCGCACCGACGACGAACGCGGCCGTCGCCGTGATGATCCCGCCGCCGCGGGCGGTGATGATGTCGGGGTTCGTGTTGGACAGGTCGTAGGCGGGCGGGATGAAGTTCGCGACCAGGTTGATCCCGACCGTGGCGGCGAAGAAGGTCAGCGCCGCGACGACCGTCAGCCAGGTGTTGTCGACCCGCTCCACGATGTCGGTGGGGTCGGTCAGCGGCTTCCCGTACAGGACTGCCGTGCCCGCGGTGATGACCAGTGCCAGAAACGAGAAGAACGCGAGACTGACCGGCAGCCCCCAGAGGTTCCCCCGCTTCATCTGCCGCTCGGTCCTGACGAACCGGGAGAAGTCACCGTAGTTAATGATCACTGCGGCGAAGTAGGCCACCATCGTGCCGACCACGCTCACGAACGCCGAGACCGGTGCGCCGCCATCATCACCGTCCCCGGCGAAGACGTTGCCGACCTCAGGCAGCAGCCGGTTCCCCGCATGGACCCAGATCACCGCCACCAGCGCCACCATGACCAGGTACACCGCGGGACCGGCCCAGTTGAGGTAGCGGGTTATCCAGTCGATCCCCCGGAGGAAGAGTCCCAGCTGGAACACCACCACGATGAAATAGGAGATCCAGGCGACAGAGCTCAGGCCGAGGAAGCCCCCGTCCTCCGGATCCGAGTACCCGGTGAGCGCGGTGATCAGCAGCGTGATCGCTGTGGAGGCGAAGTAGGTCTGCACGCCGTACCAGAAGATGGCGACGACGGCCCGCATCAGTGTGGGGAACTGTGCACCGCGCACGCCCATGCTCACCCGGGCCATGACCGGGTAAGGGATGCCGTACTTGACGCTGGCCTTCCCCGTCAGGTTCACCAGCAGCATCACGATCACCCCGGCGAGGATGACGCCCGCGAACGTCCACCAGCCGTTCAGGCCGGAGGTCGTGAACAGCGTGGCGGCCAGGGTGTAGCCGAAGAGACTGTGGAGGTCGCTCGACCAGACATTGAAAATCTCGAATGCGCCCCACTTACGTTTCTCGTACGGCAATGGGGCAAGGTCGTCGTTGTACAGCGTGGGGTCGGGATGGGTGACAGCGAAAGGATCACCATCCGTTGCGGACGGTGCGTGACCGGCAGGGCGAACAACGTTGTGGAACGAGGCTGGCACATCGGTCGAGGACTCGTCGTAACTCACGAACTCTCCCGGAAGGAGGCAGGGTTGCCTGGGAAGATAATGATGTACGGGCTGCGAATTCAGAGATCGGATTCGACCACCACGCACGAACGAAGGTCAATACTCCCGGCGCTCCTGGTAGGGGATCGTAACCGAAGAGGACTCCCCGACGCTTCACAGTTTTCGTCGACAAAACGGAAATCGACGGCCAACGCCGCGATACTGTTCGACTATGACGCGGTAGCGGTGCCGACGAGGTGGCTGCCGCAACTGACCGTGCGGGCTAGTGCCGCGTCAGTCAAGGTTTGCCCGGTAGCGAGGCGTCCTGGTGCGGTCAGATGCAAGGCGCCGGATCGGCCTCGTAGTGGGCCTACTCGGTCGGCGAGCGGGGTGAACCCTGGCTGACGCGGCACTAGCAAGCTCCGGACCACTTGGAGGCAGTCGCGACCCGAGCGCAGCGGAATCCCCAGGGATGTACAGGTAGGTAAATGGCTATAACTGGCAAAAGCAGCCCCAGGCCAGGTCCGGGCACGGACTCTTTTCAGTCCGCGCCCTCCGGATCTGCACCATCACGCGACGGCAGCGGTCCGCCGTGGCAAGCTTCCGCATATGGGGGATGTGCATCTGACTTTTGACGACGACTACACCGTGTGCCTTCACCTAGCGCCCACTGCCGGAGGACTTCGGCAGAGTCTGGGTGTTTTCTCGGGCAAAGGTGGGACGAGTTTCACGGTTACGGCTTGGTCCGCGATTGAGGTTTGGGCGTGCTGGCCTGGCGGGTCGGCCAGTGGTTGATCAGCAGGCGGCCTGCCGGGCGAGCACGAGCTCGATGCTCGGCTTGCGGCGGGTCGGTCGGCGAGCCGAACGGTCCGAAACCAACGAAGCGATCGCCTGGTGGCTGGCGGCGTAGTCCTCGCGTGGGCCGGTGTAGCGATGGAGCGGGCACCACTGCCGTTCCATTCGGCGTTGGCGTGCTCGACACAGATCCGCTCCGAGGACTGCCGTCGGCGCATCTCCCGCCAGACGTACTGCTCGCCGAGCGGCGCGTCGCCCTTCGGCTTCTTCGGAGGAGTGCTCATCTGGTCAGGGAACTCGGGGATGACGTTCGGGTCGTCGTCGGGTGCTCTCAGTGCGTCGGGATGACCGCTGCGCCGTTGCCGGTGAAGACGGCGTCGGAAGCGGCGGTGGTGTGGGCCTGCGCGCGGAGGAACGCGCGCGCAGGTTTGCTGGGATCTCGCAGCGGTGCGATAGACGTCGACGGGAGTGGAGCCAGGATTGCTCCTGGCTCCACTCCGTGGTGCGGGCGTGTCACTGGAACTGTGCGAAGAACCTCCAGATCTCTGCTTTGGTCCAGGTGGCGGCGCCGTTGTCGCCGCCGGAGCCGTCGACCGGACCCGGTGCGTGGCCTCCGTCGAACGCGGCCCACTGGACCGGGTATCCGGCACGGCAGCCCGAGTAGGTGGTGGTGATGTGCGTTCGGCTGCCCGGCGCGGGCTCGCGCGGGCTCTGGGCGGCGCAGCCGTTGTTGCGGACGAACCTGTCGCGCAGGGACCGTCCTTGCGCGATGTTGAGGACGGAGTCGCTGACCCCGTGGATTCCGAAGTAGGCGATGGGCTGGGTGCCGCCACTGCAGCCGCTGATCTCAGCACCGGATATGACCGCGACGGCCCTGAAGACGTTCGCCCGGCTGCATGCGAGTGCGTAGCTCATACCGCCGCCCCAGCTGAATCCCGTGGCGAAGCGCTGTGCCGGGTTGACACAGAGGCCGCCCTCGATCCGCCGGATCATGTCGTCGACGAAGGTGACGTCCTCACCGCCCGAGTTGGCCCAGCCGTTGCCGAGGCCCTGGGGGGCGACCAGGATGGCGCTGTTGTTCGACTGCTCCTGTTGGCCGTAGTAGGACCAGGCGCTCCCGCTCGTGCCGCCCGAGGCGACCTCGCCGGCGGTTCCGCCCCGCCAGTGGAACGCGAAGATCAGCCGGTAGCGGTGGCTGTTGTCGTAGTTGGCGGGAACCCTGAGGATGAAGCTGCGGCTCTTGCCGCCGCTCTGGATCGTGTACGTACCGCTCGCCAGAGTCGGTGCGCTGCCGCATCCGCCGCCGCCACCGCCACCGCCATCGGACGACAGCTTGATCATCTGCCACTGCTGGTTGGCGCCGCCCCAGTCGGTGTACTGGACGACGTTGCCGCCGTCGGCGGTTGAGGCGCCCTGCACCTCCACCGCCTTGCCGCTGTTGCGGTTGATCAGGCGGACGTGGCCCGCGTCGGAGTCGGCCAGGCGGAACTGCTGGTTGGCCCCGCCGTGGTCGGCCCACTGCTGGATCGCGGCACCGTCCGCGGTCGAGGCGCCGGCCACGTCGAGAACCTTGTCCGCATGCCGGGCCTTGAGGCGGTAGAAGCCGTCGCCGGAGTCCACGAACTGCCACTGCTGGTTGGCTCCGTCGTTGCGCGTCCACTGGCTGACCCGCGCGCCGTCGGCGGTGGACGCGCCAGAGACGTCCAGCGCCTTGCCGCTGTTGCGATTGACCAGGACATACCACGCATGGGTGTCCACCGTCGCCGCCTCGGCGGGCGCCGGATTCACCGCGGCGAGCATGCCGATCGCGAGCGTCGCCGCTACCACGGCGGCGACCCGGGACCACCAGCGATGTCTTCGTAGAGGGGCGTGGGAAGCCGCACCGTAGGTCTTCATCGATTCACCCTTTCGCTTGTGGCAGGTCCCATCAGGTGCGGGTCCAGCGTTGGTTGCTGCCATTCGAGCAGGAGTAGAGCTGGATCAGGGTGCCGTTGGCGGTGCCGCCTGCGACGGCGTCGAGGCAGAGGCCGGACTGGACACCGACGATGGATCCGTCCGAGTTGAGGCGCCATTTCTGGTTGTCGCCGCCCCAGCAGCTGTAGATCTGGACTTTGGTGCCGTTGCCGGTGCCGGCGGCGTCCAGGCACTTGTTGCCGTAGGCCCTGAGCTCGCCGGCGGTGGTGTACGTCCACTGCTGGTTGGTGCCGTTGTGGCAGTCCCACAGGTGGAGCCGGGTGCCGTCGGTGGTACTGCTGTCGGGCACGTCCAGACACCGGCCCGAGCCGACGCCCTTGATCGGTCCGGAATCCGAAGGGGGCGTAGGGGATCCGCCGTTGAGTGCGTTGAGGACGGCGGTGTACGCGGGCTTCTTGCTGCCGTTGCCGTTGAACAGCAGCGGCGTGTGCTCCGGTCGCCAGGAGTCGGTGTCGCGCACACCCCAGACGGTGATGCCGAGGCAGCGCGGGACGGCCAGGCAGTCGTTGGTCACGTTGGCGTAGGTCGTGGCCGAGGCGCCCTGGATGTCGAGTTCGGTGATGGCCACGTCGACGCCGAGGGCGGCGAAGTTCTGCAGGGTGGTGCGGAAGTTGCTGTTGTAGGGGCTGCCGCTGTTGAAGTGCGACTGGAAGCCGACGCAGTCGATCGGCACGCCGCGCTGCTTGAAGTCTCGGACCATGGCGTACATGGCCTGGGTTTTGGCCCAGGTCCAGTTCTCGACGTTGTAGTCGTTGTAGCAGAGCTTGGCGGCCGGGTCGGCGGCGCGCGCGGTGCGGAAGGCGACCTCGATCCAGTCGTTGCCGGTGCGTTGCAGGTTGGAGTCGCGCCGGGCTCCTGAACTGCCGTCGGCGAAGGCCTCGTTCACGACGTCCCACTGGGCGATCTTGCCCTTGTAGTGGGCCATCACGCCCTTGATGTGGTCGATCATCGCCTGGCGCAGCGTGCTGCCGCTGAGGCTCTGCATCCAGCCGGGCTGCTGGGAGTGCCAGGCCAGGGTGTGGCCGCGCACCTGCTTGCCGTTCTGCACCGCCCAGTTGTAAACGCGGTCACCGGCGGTGAAGTTGAACTGACCTCGCTGCGGTTCGGTGGCGTCGATCTTCATCTCGTTCTCGGCCGTCACCGAGTTGAACTCACGGCCCGCGATCGTCGTGTACGCCGAGTCGCCCAGCCTGCCCGAGGCGATGGCGGTGCCGAAGTAGCGGCCGCTCTGCGCCGCCGCGGCGCCGAGCGTGTTCTCCGCGGCGTGTGCGGTCGGCGGCGCGACCAGTGCGGCGACCGCACCGAGGACGCCGACGACCAGCGCTAACAGCAGGCCGCGGATCTTCCGGCGGATAGCGGGTCTGGGAAGGGCGTACGAGCCCATGACTATGCCTCCAAGGTAGAAATCACGGAAGGACTGAAGCGCGGGGGAATGCGTCGTCCGCTCCCACGCGGCGGGCGGCGGCGGTGTTTCGACACAGGCATGGGGCTACTCCATCGCGGCTCAGCCGGGGGACCGCCACGCGGCGTCGCGTACCTCTCCAACTGCGCGAAGAGCCAGGGGCGCTGGTGCGAACCTCACCGGAACGAAACGAGGTGGCGCAGGTGCTCTGGTGCGCGGATCTGTCGTTCAGCTGTGCGTGGATCTGCCGTGCAGCACAGATTGCTCAGGACCCATGTGGTTCGATATCTCGAACTATGGCGGGTTCTCAGGCAGGGAGATTGAGGGATTGACGATGGATCGTCAATACTCACCGCAGAAGAAGTTTCCGTTCCTCGCCCGAAACTTTCCGGAATCCGGTGAGCCGGACGGCGAACCCCCGGCGCCGCCGTCGGCGGATGCCGTAGGGCTGGGGCCGGAGCGGGGGACGGGACGAGTGTGCGGACGCCGCTTGCTCGACTTCCCTCCTCCGCGTGGACGCCTTGGAGTGGCGAGCCGCATCGCAGACTCCGAAGCGCTGCCGGTCGGCGCGACAGCTTGCCAAGCCCAAAGGGGAGGCGCTGTTTGTGGACAGATCGGCGACAGGCCTTGACCAGAGGGCCCCACATTCCTAGCTTGTGGCGTCAAAGCTTCCGGAAATTCTTCGAAACGTTCCGAGATTGATCTGCTCCCCGGCACGTCCGGTCCGCGGTTCATCGGGGTCACCTCACCCCCGCCCCCAAAGGAGGCCCTCTGATGTGGTTTCGCCCCCCGTCCCTGGTCCGTCCAAGACGCTTACTCGCCGTCCTTGCGCCCTTGCTGCTCGTGGCCACCTTCCTCGGTGCCCAGCCCGCCGGCGCGGCGACCGTAGACCCCAACGCCTCGTATGTGCTGGTCAACCGCAACAGCGGCAAGGCCCTGGATGTCTACAACATGGCGACCGACGACGGCGCCCGCATCACCCAGTGGACCAGGAACGATCAGAAGCACCAGCAGTGGCAGTTCGTCGACTCCGGGGACGGCTACTACCGCATCAAGTCCCGCCACTCGGGCAAGGTGCTGGACGTCTACAACTGGTCCACCGCGAACGGCGGCCCGATCGTCCAGTGGGCCGACCTGAACGGCACCAACCAGCAGTGGCGGCTGGCCGACAGCTCGGATGGCTACGTGCGGTTCATCTCGCGCCACAGCAACAAGGCCCTCGAAGTACAGGGCGCCTCCACCGCCGACAACGCGAACACCGTCCAGTACGACGACTGGGGCGGCACCAACCAGCAGTGGCAGCTCGTCAAGGTCGGCGGCGACACCTCCGGCCCGTGCGATCTTCCGTCGACATACCGCTGGACATCAACGGGCGCGCTGGCGCAGCCCAAGCCGGGGTGGGTCTCACTCAAGGACTTCACCGTCGTCCCCTACAACGGCAGGCAACTCGTCTACGCGACGACGCACGACACGGGGACGCGTTGGGGTTCGATGAACTTCGGCCTGTTCACCAATTGGTCGGAGATGGCATCGGCCAGCCAGAACACGATGTCAGCTTCCACCGTCGCGCCCACGCTCTTCTACTTCGCGCCGAAGAACATCTGGGTGCTCGCCTACCAGTGGGGCGGGACCGCCTTCTCCTACCGGACGTCGAGCGACCCCACCAACCCGAATGGCTGGTCATCCCAGCAGGTGCTCTTCTCCGGAAGCATCCCCGGCTCCGGAACAGGACCCATCGACCAGACGCTCATCGGTGACGGGACGAACATGTACCTGTTCTTCGCCGGTGACAACGGCAAGATCTACCGGGCCAGTATGCCGATCGGGAACTTCCCGGGCAGCTTCGGCACGACCTCGACAGTGATCATGAGCGATACGACGAACAACCTGTTCGAAGCCCCGCAGGTCTACAAGCTACAGGGCCAGAACCGCTACCTCATGATCGTCGAGGCGATCGGCTCGCAGGGCCACCGCTACTTCCGCTCGTTCACGGCCACCAGTCTGAACGGCTCATGGACACCCCAGGCCGCGTCCGAGAGCAATCCCTTCGCCGGCAAGGCCAACAGTGGCGCCACTTGGACCAACGACATCAGCCATGGCGAACTGATCCGTACCGGCCCCGACCAGACCATGACCGTCGACCCCTGCCATCTGCAGTTGCTCTACCAAGGGCGCAGCCCCAACTCCGGCGGCGACTACGGCCTCCTGCCCTACCGTCCGGGTCTGCTGACGCTGCGGCGCTGACGGCGTGACACGAGTCCGGCTCCGGTATGGAGCCGGCGTGGCGGGCTCGGCGGAAGGCCGAGCCCGCCCGGGTCACGCGGCAAGGGGTCGGCACCGTGCAGGCCGACCCCGCAACGCCGCACTGCGCCGGGCGGCCCTCCCCTCCTCACCCCGGCTCCCACCAGGGCCTGATCGGCCTCAAGGAACGCACCGAACTCCTGAACGGCACCTTGGAGTCCGGCCCCACCGTCCAGGGCGGATATGACGTTCGCCTGCGGATCCCGAGGCACACGGACTGACCGCTCAGGCTGTTTCCACAGCCCTGGTCAGGCTGCTCTGCAGCGTCCCGGCTCTTCGGCACATGCCGGATCGGGGCCGCCCACCGGCACCGATGCAGCCGCGTCGATCACTGCCGTCACACGGTCGGACAGCACCGGGACTCCCCGTGCCTGGAAGAACCCGCGCCTGCGATGCGGTAGACGGTGGCGACCGAGGGGTGCCGACCCATGTTCTTGCCCGAGGTGATCACCAGCTTCCGGGTCATGTGTGGTACGGCCACGCCGATGGCCCGCAGGCTGCGGACGTAGTCGGCCATGTCGTCGTCGGCCTTGGGGCGCCCGTCGTGGCGGACGCGCTCGCGAGCGAAGGCCTGGCCTTCCACAGACCTCTCCCGGATGCACTCGCGCTCGGGCTCGGCCATGCCGGCGACACCCTGCCCATCCCAGTCTTGAGCGAGACTCTGGACACCAGCGTCACCGCAGCATTCCAATGGACCCGCCGGGCTGCTCGCAGCTGGAACACCCGCCTTATGGCGAGAGCTGCGGGTGACTCGGGTCTGTCCAGCGAACGGCGTCTCTGGAGATGTCCGGGTTCATGCGGAGAACGGAGGGACCATGGCCGAGAGTCCGGGGCGCTCAGTAACGAGCAAGGTCGTCGCGCTTTTCGACGCCTTCGGCCCTGACTCCCCTGAGCTCACCCTCAACGAGCTCAGCGCCCGCACCGGGCTGCCCCTGTCGACGGCGCACCGGCTGGCCACCGAGCTCGTCGCGTGGGGCGGACTGGAGCGCTGTGACGGTGCCGGCTACCGGGTCGGGCTACGCATGTGGGAGCTCGGATCGCTCGCCCCTCGCGGCGAGTCGCTGCGCGACGTCGCCCTCTCGGTCATGCAGGACCTGTTCGAGGGGACCAAGGAGAACGTTCATCTCGCCGTCTGTCAGGACAGTCAGGCGCTCTACATAGAGAAGATCTCCGGGGCCGGTGCGCTGCTGGTGAAGTCGCGCCGCGGCGGGCGCCTGCCGCTGCACGCCACCGGGGTCGGCAAGGTGCTGCTGGCTCATGCGCCCAAAGAGGTGCAGGCCAATGTGCTGGCGGGGCCACTGGCGCGCTTCACCCGACACACCATCGTCGAACCCGGCCGGCTCGTCCGGGTCCTCGACGACGTACGCGGGACGGACGTCGCCTTCGCCTACGAGGAGCTCACACTCGGGTCACTGTCGGTCGCCGCGCCCATTCGAGACGCCTCGGGAGCGGTTGTCGCGGCACTCGATGTCGTCCTGCACACCACTGGTGGACGCCCGGAACGGCTGGCGCCCGCCGTGCGCACCGCCGCCATCTCCATTTCCCGCTCGCTACGTGACCAGCAGATTCGCTCCCATCCCTGACTTTTCCGCCCTGCACTCCCACTCAATGGGAACGCAGGCTTTCGCCGCACCTGCCGCAGCCACGACTGTGACCTCTGCCACCGAAACGGGAAGGTCACCCATGACTGGCAGTACACCGGACACCGAGGGCGCGGTCCCCACCACGGAGCAGCAGCACGAGATCGACCATTACCTGCAGACGTACCGCGAGATGGCGGGCTTCGTGCCACCGCGCATCCAGGCCCGTTTCGACAGCCTGGGCCGGACGAACCCAGAGCTGCTGCTCGCGCAGGAGAAGGTCCGCAACCTCGTCACCTACACCGATGTGCTGGATCAGAAGACCGTCCAGCTGATCCTTTTCGCGGTGCTGGCGGTGCAGCTGCGGGACGCGGCGAAGATCCACGGACATGCGGCCCGGCGGGCCGGGGCGAGCTGGGAAGAGCTGCAGGCTGCGATCAACCTCGCCTACCTCTTCGGTGGGGTCTCGATCGCCAATCACGCGCCGTCCATCCTGGAGGGTGTCGCCGAGCTGGAAGCCAAGGCCATCGCTGAGGAAGGCACGGTGCGATGAGCAGCCGCCCGGAGCCGATCTACGACATCGCCCAGCTCGGCCACGCCGAGCTGCGCACGCCCCGGCTCGAGGAGTCCGTCGCGTTCTTCACCGAGGTCTACGGACTGACCCTCGTCGGCGAGGACCCCGGTCGGGCGCACCTGCGTGCCTGGAACGACGACGTCCTGACCTCACTCACTCTGACGGGCGCCCCCGAGGCCGGCCTGGGCCACGTGGCGTGGCGGGCGACCAGCCCGCAGGCCCTTGAGCGACGCGTCGCAGCGCTGGAGAAGCACGGCGTCGAGGGCACCTGGCATGACGGCGACTTCGGCCACGGCAAGGCCTACCGCTACACCGGCGTCGGCGGGCACCTCCAGGAGGTGTACTTCGAGACCGAGAAGTACGTGCCGCCGCCCGGCGAGGCGCCGGCTCTTCCGAACCAGCCGCAGCGCTTCGCCCCCAAGGGCGCCGCTGCTGCGCGCATCGACCACATCAACCTGCTGGTGCCGGACGTCGCCGAGGCGAGCGACTTCCAGCAGGAGGTCCTCGGGTTCAAGCTGCGTGAGCGGCTCGTCCCCGCCGGGGGCGACGAGGTCGGCGCTTGGCTGTCGGTCATGACGAAGGCCCACGACCTTGCGCTCACGAAAGAACCCGCCCCCACCACCGGACGGCTGCACCACCTGGCCTACGCCGTGCCCGAGACCTCGGATGTGATCCGCGCCGCCGATGTCTTCCTCGAGAACGACGTGTTCATCGAGTTCGGTCCCGCCAAGCACTCGCGCACGCAAGGTTTCTTCCTCTACGTGTATGAGCCCGGCGGCAACCGGGTCGAAGTGTTCACCGGCGGGATCCACATCTTCGCGCCGGACTTCGAGACCGTCACGTGGGACACCGAGTCGAAGGGCCGCGGCACCGCATGGGGCCTGGGTGTGCCGGAGTCGTTCCACACCCACGCGACCCCGCCGTTCGGAGGTGCGCCCGCGTGACCGGGCTGACCGCGAGCTACGTGACGCTGCACGGGGCCGGGTTCACCGATCCCGCGCGCACTCCTTTCGCCGCACGGGCCGCCGCCGCCGCGAGGGCGGGATTCACCGGGATCGGTGTGCAGTTCGCCGACCTCGCGGCGCACGGCGGGGTCGGTGCCGTGCGCACCGTGGCCGCCGATGCCGGGCTCGCCGTCACCGAGGCCGAGTTCCTCGGTGGGTGGGCGCTCGCCGAGTCGGTTGCGGCGCCGTCGGACGCCGAGGTCACGCTCGCTGAGGCTGCGCGCGTCTGGGGGCCGCTCCGGGTCACCTCCGGCGAGTTCGCCGCCGGACCGGCCGATCCCGGACGCGCGGCTGCCCGGCTCGCCGAGCTGGCTGCCCGGTTGGCCCCCCTGGGCGTCACCCTGGCGGTGGAGGCATTCGCCTGGGGCGCCCTGTGCGACTATCCCGCGGCACTCGACGTGGTCCGGCGCAGCGGGGCGCCGAACGCGGGGGTGATGATCGACGTCTGGCACTGGTTCGCCACCGGTGCCGACGCCGCCGTGCTCCACGACATCGACGCCCGGGAAGTCGCCGGCGTCCAGCTCAACGACGGTCCCCGGGTCCGCCCGGACGACCCGGACATGTTGCACAAGGCCCGTTCGACCCGGTTACTGCCGGGCAGGGGTGAGCTCCCCGTCCGCGCGCTGGTCGCGGAGCTCCGCACCCTCGGCTACACCGGCCCCTGGTCGGTCGAGGTCAACGATCCCTGGTTCCGCGCCCTGCCGGTCGACGAGGCCGCCCGGCAGGCCTTCGATTCCGCCACCGCCGTTCTCAACGGCTGATCCGCGGACCTCCGGTCGCCCCGGCGTGAATCTGTCACACATTCCAGCTCGAACCTGACACAAGGAAGTGTCTCGTGTCCCATACGACGACAACGGGCCAAACACCCCGGAAGGCCGCGCTCGCGTCTTTCCTGGGCAGCATGGTCGAGTACTACGACTTCTTCATTTACGGATCGGCGTCGGCGCTGGTCTTCAGCCATGTGTTCTTCCCCGACGCCGGCGCGGCCACCGGCACGCTGGCCGCGCTGGCGACCTTCGCGGTCGCCTACATCGCCCGGCCCATCGGCTCGTTCTTCCTCGGCCACTTCGGCGACCGGATCGGCCGCAAACGCGTCCTGATCTTCACGCTGGCCACCATGGGCGGTTCGACCTTCCTGATCGGCTGCCTGCCCAGCTACTCCGTCATCGGCGTCTGGGCACCGATCCTGCTGGTGCTGTGCCGCGTGGCGCAGGGGTTCTCCGCCGCGGGCGAGCAGAGCGGCGCGAGCTCGATGACCCTCGAACATTCTCCCGAGGGCAGGCGCGGCTACTTCACCAGCTTCACTCTCTCCGGGACCCAGGCCGGGCTGGTCGTGGCGACACTGGCCTTCATCCCGGTCGCGGCCCTGCCGACCGAGGCCCTCTATTCCTGGGGCTGGCGGGTGCCGTTCTGGGCCAGCGCGATCGTGGTGATCGTCGCGATGATCGTGCGTCGCACGCTGGAGGAGCCGCCCGCCTTCGAGGAGATGAAGGAGAGCCAGGAGGTCGTCAAGTTCCCGCTGATGGTCTTCATTCGCCACTACTGGGGCTCGTTCCTCCGGATCGTCGTCTGCCACCTCTACGCCACGATCTCCACCACCGTGACCGTGTTCGGCCTGGGCTACGCGGTGGAGCAGTGGAACATCTCGCGCTCCTCGATGCTGTGGACGATCGTGATCTCCAACATCGGCCAGGTCGTCACGATCCCGTTGTGGGCCAAGCTGTCGGACAAGATCGGCCGCCGCCCGGTGTTCGCCGTGGGCGCCCTGGGCTGCGCCGCGTCGGTGTTCGTCTACTTCTGGGCCATCACGACCTCGAACTGGTCACTCGTCGTGCTCGCCTCGGTCCTGCTGGGCTCGGTGTGCTACGCCGCGCCGAACGGCGTCTGGCCGTCGCTGTACGCGGAGATGTTCGATGCCCGGGT
Source organism: Streptomyces sp. BRA346 (assembly GCF_052851135.1). Classification (NCBI taxonomy): domain Bacteria; kingdom Bacillati; phylum Actinomycetota; class Actinomycetes; order Kitasatosporales; family Streptomycetaceae; genus Streptomyces; species Streptomyces sp. BRA346. Next base: position 157,875 of record NZ_JAIWIH010000009.1, read on the forward strand.
CCGCTACACCGGTTTGGCGGTCTCGACCCAGTTCGCCAACGTGCCCCAGGGCTTCCTGCCCCCCATCGCCGCGCTCATGATCGGCACGGGTGCGTTCGGCTGGGTTCCGCTCGCGATCCTGCTCGCCGTGCTCTGCGTGCTCGCCGCCGCGGCGGCCTTCGCAGGCCGCGAGACCGCCCACGTGCCGTTGAAACAGCTGGGACGCACCTCGCGGACGACCGCAGCGGCCCCCGCAGCCCGCGTGACCACCACCTTGTGAGGAGCCTCCATGCGGCACGGCCGCCTGCTGATCCTGAACGGCCCGAACCTGAACATGCTCGGGACCCGTGAGCCCGCCCTCTACGGTGCCGACACCCTCGCCGACGTCGAGCGGATCACCGCACAACGCGCCGAGGCGCTCGGATACGAAGCCGACTTCCTGCAAAGCAATTGGGAGGGCGCGCTTGTCGACCGGCTCCACGAGGCGCGCGGGGCCACGGACGGCGTCGTGATCAACCCGGGCGCGTTCACCCACACGTCCGTGGCGTTGCGTGACGCGCTGCTCGCCTCCGAACTGCTCATCGCCGAGGTGCACATCACCAACGTGCACAAGCGCGAGGCGTTCCGGCACCACTCCTACGTCTCCGACATCGCCGAGGCAGTCTTCGTCGGAGCCGGGATCCAGGGCTACGTCTACGGGGTCGAGGCACTGGACCGTGCCCTCGTACGGAAGGACGCCCTATGAGCGCGCTGCGGACCGGCATCATCGGAACCGGGATCGCCGTCAACCACGCCGCCGCGCTTCAGGCGATCCCCGGTGTCGGCCTGGTGGGCGTCGACGACATCGAGCCCGACCGTGCAATCGAGCCCGTGCTCGTCTCGGCCGACCCCGAGGGGGCATCGTGACGACTCTGCTGGCGGGTCTGATCGGAAGCGGGATCGGGTTCTCGCTGTCCCCTGCGATGCACGAGCGGGAGGCAACAGTGCTCGGCCTTGAGCTGCGCTACGACCTGTGGGACCTCCACGCCCTGGGGGCCTCTCCGGGTGATGTCGGCGGCCTGCTGCTGCGCGCCAGGGATGCCGGCTACCGGGGCCTCAACATCACCCATCCCTGCAAACAGCTGGTCCTCGCGCACCTGGACACCCTGTCCCCTGATGCGGCAGCGATCGGCGCGGTGAACACCGTGGTCATCGGTGAGGACGGCTTCGCGGGCCACAACACCGACTGGACCGGCTTCCGGCGCGGCCTCGTCGACGGGCTCGCGGGCGCCCCGCTGGACCGTGTCGTCCTCGTCGGCGCGGGCGGGGCGGGCGCCGCGGCAGCCTACGCGCTGCTCGACCTGGGTACTGAGCGACTCGACGTCGTCGACGCCGACCCGGACCGGGCGGCGCGCCTCGCCGCCGACCTCGACCCGGACCGGGTCCGCGGTGGCAGACTCGCCGAGCTCCCGGCGCTGCTCGGACACGCGCACGGGGTCGTGCACGCAACCCCGGTCGGGATGGCTGGTCACCCCGGCCAGGCAGTGCCCGGCAGCTGCCTGCGGCCCGACCTCTGGGTCGCCGAGATCGTGTTCCGGCCGCTCCACACCGCTCTGCTCGCGGCCGCCGCCGAGGCGGGCGCGGTCTTCCTCGACGGCGGCCGGATGAACGCCCACCAGGCCGCCGATGCCTTCCGGCTGTTCACCGGCTTGGAGCCGGATCCCTCGCGGATGTACGCCCACCTGCGCGAACTCGTCGCCCCTGAAGTCTCCCGTGCTCCGCTGAGCGGGGCGCTCTCTCCCCACCCGACCGAGAGGATGTGACGGTCCCACCATGGGACAGCAGAAGATCCCGGCGGCCATCGTCGGCCCCGGGAACATAGGTACCGACCTGCTGGCGAAGCTCGCCCACAGCCCGGTGATCGACGTCCGGTATGTCGTGGGCATCGTCGAGTCCGACGGCCTGGCCCGCGCCCGCGCCCGCGGCATCGAGGCCAGCGCGGAGGGGGTGGACTGGCTGCTCCGGCAGGACCCGCTCCCGCAGATCGTGTTCGAGGCAACCTCGGCCAAGGCCCACGCCGCCAGCGCCCCGCGCTACGCGGAAGCGGGCATCCAGGCTGTCGACCTCACCCCGGCGCACCTGGGCCCCATGGTCTCGCCGGCCGTCAACGGCGCCGACCACATCGCGTCGCCCAACGTCTCGATGATCACCTGCGGCGGCCAGGCCACGATCCCGATCGTGCACGCCGTCTCCCGGATCACACCGGTGTCCTATGCGGAGATCGTCGCATCCATCGCCTCCCGCTCGGCGGGGGCGGGCACCCGCGCCAACATCGACGAGTTCACGCACACCACCGGGCAGGCCGTGGCCGAGGTCGGTGGCGCGACCCGCGGCAAGGCGATCATCATCCTCAACCCGGTCGAGCCGCCGATGATCATGCGGGACACCGTGTTCTGCATGATCGGTGACGACGCCGACCGAGCAGCGATCACCGCCTCGATCCACGAGATGGTCGCCGCGGTACAGGAATACGTGCCCGGCTACACGCTGCGCGCCGAGCCCCAGTTCGACGAGCCGACCGAGGCCTGGGGTGGGCACGCCCGGGTCGCGGTGTTCCTCGAGGTGAAGGGCAATGGCGACTACCTGCCGCCCTTCGCCGGGAACCTCGACATCATGACCGCCGCGGCTGCCCGGATCGGCGAGCTGATGGCCCGTGCCAAGCTGGAGGCCTCCGCATGACCCGCCCCGTGCTGCGCGACGACGTCCGCATCATCGACACCACTTTGCGCGACGGCAGCCACGCCGTGGCGCACCGCTTCACCGAAACCCAAGTCCGCGACACGGTCCGCGCGCTGGACGCCGCCGGGGTGGAGTGGATCGAGGTCAGCCACGGCGACAGCGTCGGCGGCTCCTCATTCAACTACGGCTTCTCCGGCACCGACGAGATGAGCCTGATCAACGCCGCCCACGAGGAGGCCCGCCGGGCGAAGATCGCCGTCCTGCTGGTCCCCGGCATCGGCACGGTCGACGACCTCAAACGTGCCCACGACGCCGGCGCCGAGATGGTCCGCGTGGCCACCCACTGCACCGAGGCCGACGTCTCCCCGCAGCATTTCGCCGTAGCCCGGGAGCTGGGCATGGAGACCGCCGGATTCCTGATGATGGCCCACAAGACCGACCCGGAGAATCTGGCGAAGCAGGCCCGGATCATGGTCGACGCCGGCTGCCAGGCACCGTACGTCACCGACTCCGCCGGCGCTCTGCTCATGGACGACGCGCGCGCTCGCTTCGAGGCCCTGGTCGCCGAGGTCGGTGACGAGGCCTGGGTCGGTTACCACGGTCACCAGAACATGAGTTTGGGCGTCGCGAACTCCGTGATCGCGCACGAGGCCGGCGTCCGCTACATCGACGGCTCACTGTGCGCGCTCGGTGCCGGCGCGGGGAACTCCCCCACCGAGGTGCTCGGGGCGGTGTTCGACCGGCTCGGCGTCGCGACCGGGCTCGACGCCGGGCTGCTGCTCGACGCTGCCGAAGAGGTCGTCCGGCCGTACCTGAGCCGGTGGCCGAAGATGGACCGCAACGCGATCGTGCAGGGCTGGGCAGGGGTCTACTCAAGCTTCCTGCTGCACGCCGAGCGCGCAGCCGAGCGGTACAAGGTCCCCGCGCACGCCATCTTGCGCCGCTGCGGCGAGCGCGGCTACGTCGGCGGCCAGGAGGACATGATCATCGACATCGCCATCGGGCTGGCCGAGGAGCAGACCACATGACGGATACGACGGCCAAGGCCCACGCTCTCTACGAGGCCCGGCGCACGCGTACCGCGATCCCGCCGTTCACCGACGCCGAACCCGGTCTCGGCATGGACGACGGCTACGCCGTCCAGCAGGAGCTCGTGCAACTCCTGCTCGCCGACGGCGATCGGGTCGTGGGGCACAAAGTCGGGCTCACCGCTGCCCCGATGCAGAAGGCGCTCGGCATCGACACTCCCGATTACGGACCGGTTCTGGCCTCCACCGCCTACCGCGACGGGGACGCGGTCCCGCTCGACGCGTTCGTGGCGCCCAAGGTCGAGGCCGAGATCGTCTTCGTTCTGGGCGACCGGCTCGAGGGCCCGGGTGTCACCGTCACCCAGGCCCGGGCCGCCATCGCGGGTGCCGTGGCCGGGATGGAGATCATCGACTCCAGGATCGCGGACTGGCGGATCAAACTCGCCGACACCGTCGCCGACCTGGCGTCGAACGGCGCCATGGCCACCTCGAGCCGCATCGTGCCTCTCGACGATGGTCCCAACGGCTGGGATCCCCGGCTGGTCGGGATGGTTCTGACCCGCAACGGCGAATTGGTCGACACCGGCGCCGGCGCCGCCGCGCTGGGAGACCCGGTCGCCGTCGTCGCGTGGCTGGCGAACACCCTGGGCGAGCACGGAGTTGCCCTGGAGCCTGGGCACCTGATTCTGACGGGCGCGCTGCACGCGGCCCTTCCCATGAACCCGGGCGACGTGTTCCGGGCCGAGTTCGACCGGCTGGGCCCGGTGACAGTGAGGATCGCATGAGCGTGAACGTAAGCGAGTTGGCCGCCCGGCTGAGCAAGGCCGTTGCGGATCGTACCGCCATCGCCAAGCTGACCGACGAGTTCCCCGAACTCGACATCCCCACCGGCTATCGGGTGCAGCGCGAGCTACGGTCCGCGACCGGACAGATCGCCGGCTGGAAGCTCGGCGTCACCTCACGTGCCAAGCAAGCCCAGGTCGGAGTGGACAGCCCGATCTACGGCTTCCTGCCGACCGCGGGGGCTGTGGACCTCGGCGAGCCACTGGACACCTCGGCGCTCATCCAGCCGCGCTGCGAGCCGGAGATCGTGTTCACTCTGGGTCGGGACCTCGAAGGCCCGCACGTCACCGCAGCCGATGTCGTCGCAGCGTCGTCGGGGGTCGCCGTCGGTATCGAGGTCCTCGACTCCCGATTCAAGGACTACGACTTCACCATGGCCGACGTTGTCGCGGACAACACCTCGGCGAGCCGGTTCGTCGTCGGGGTGCCGGTCACGACGTCCGGGATCGACCTGCGCCTGGTGGGTGTCCTCCTGGAGAAGAACGGTGAGGTGGTCGCGACCGCCTCCGGAGCGGCGTCGCTGGGCCACCCGGCAGCCGCGGTCGCCTGGCTCGTCCGGCAGCTCGCCGCCGAGGACGAAGGCCTGGCCGCCGGGCAGATCGTGCTCTCCGGCGGACTCACCGCTGCCGTCCCGGTCAGGCCCGGGGATGTCGTCACCGCGACCATCGATCGCCTCGGCTCAGTAGAGCTGGGCTGCCGGTGACCTGCCGCATGACCCGCACGGATGAAGTATTCGGAAAGCACGACGTCGGCAGGCGGCAGGTGGTCGTCCTCGCTGAGGCTGTATACATCAGTCCAGCATGGCGCGCAGTCGTTCGACGGCGTGGAGACGTTCCGCGTGGGTGTCGGCCAGCGGCCTCACGCACAGTGTCGTCACTCCGGCGGCAGCGAACGCATCGAGCTGTCCGGCGACCTCTTCCTTCGTTCCCACGAGGGAGATGGCCCTCAACAGGTCTTCGGGGACGGCGGCCTCGGCTTCCTTCTTCTTTCCTGCCAGATACAGGTCCTGGACGAGTGCCGCTTCCCGCTCGTATCCGTACCGGCCGGCAAGCTGAGCGTAGAAGTTCTTGTTCCTGGCTCCCATCCCGCCGATGTAGAGGGCCAGCTGGGGCCGAGCGCGGTCCAGCAGGTGTGCCACGTCGTCGCCGATGGCCAAAGGAGCGGTCACCGTGATGTCGAGCGAACCCAGTGCCGGATCACGCCGGGCCTGCCCCGCGGCCAGGGCCGCTCCCCACACGTCGGCCGCTTTCCCGGGATGGAAGAACACCGGCAGCCAGCCCTCGGCGAGTTCGGCGGTCAGCTCGACGTTCTTCGGTCCGATCGCGGCCAGGACGATGGGAATGCGGGAGCGGACCGGCCGATCGATGATCTTCAGGGGTTTACCGAGCCCGGTGCCCCGCCCGGCAGGAAGTGGCAGCGGGTACTTCGGGCCTGGATGTACCACTTCTTCCCGCCGCCACACCCGGCGGCAGATCTCCACCACCTCGCGTGTGCGGCCGAGCGGCGCGTCATACGGCACCCCGTGGAACCCCTCGATCACCTGTGGTCCCGACGCTCCGAGCCCCAGCGTGAACCGGCCGCCCGAGAGGTGGTCCAGCCCGGCGGCGGTCATCGCCAGGAGTGACGGCGTACGGGTGAAGACCGGGAGGATCCCGGAGGCGATCTCCAGGCGTTCGGTCCGGGCTGCCAGATATCCCAACTTGCTGACGGCGTCGAACGAATAGGCCTCCGGCACGAAGGCGACCTCGACACCTGCCGCCTCGAAGTCCGGCATCGCACGGACGGACTCGATGAAGTCGTCGCCGTAACCCAGTGTCATGCCGATACGCATGCGCATGGCTCTCACCCTCAGATCGCCTCCGATTTTATCGAACGCTCGTTTAGTCACCGTAGCGCCGCTCGCCTCCGGGCGGAACCGGACCTGGCGAAGGGGTAGGGTTCCGTCGGCCGGACGACACCGGGGACCGCGCCCGGCAGCCGGCGGTGGCGGTGCACCGGACCCGGCTCCGGACGGCATGGCGGACTTTGCCGATCGTTCGTTCGTTCTGCAAGGCTGGGACCATGGATGCGACGAGCGGCAAAGCCTCGGGCAAGACCGTCAAGGCGGCGGACAGCGGGCCCCCCGGCCCCCGGGGAAACGGCCGGAGCGCCATCATGGACGCCGCACGGGACGTCTTCGCGGAGCGCGGCTACTTCGGCGCCTCCATCCGTGACATCGCCAAGCGGGCCGACATGAGCCTGTCCGCCCTGTATTACTACTACTCGGGCAAGGCAGAGCTCTTCCACGCCCTGATCGAGGACTCGCTCGACGACTACTTCCGTCACTGCGAGAAGGAACTGGCCCGGGCTGGTGACGACCCCGCCGCGCGGCTGGCCGCCCTGGTCAGGGTGACGGTCGACTACCGGGTCCGGCGGCGGGTCGAGAGCCTGCTGACCCTCCAGGAACTCCGTTACCTCGAACCCGAGTACCGCAATCCCATCATCGAGAGGCGGCACGCCGTCTCGGGACTCTTCCAGAAGGCCATCGACGACGGCATGGCCGGCGGAGTCTTCCGGACCCCGCACCCGGACGACGCCCGCCGGGCGGTCATGGCGATGTGCAACGCCGTCGCCCAGTGGTACGACCCATCCGGCGATCTGGGGACGACCGAGCTGTGCGACCGGTACGTACGTCTGGCGTTCGCACTGGTCGGGCACGACGAGGCGCCGGCTCGGTAGGTCGTCCCGCTTTTCGTCGCGGTGCCGAGCGACGTCATAGCCCACCCGCATCTGACCGCCCGCGACCGGTGGCGACGGATCGACACACCTCACGGTCCCGTACCCGCCCTGCTCCCGCCCCCGGTCATCTCCGGCTACGACCCGCCGATGGGCGCCATCCCCGCGCTCGGGCAGCACACCGAATCCGTCCTCATCGAACTCGGCATCCGCGAGGACGAGATCAGCGCGCTGCGCGCACAGGGCGCCGTGGCCCCCGCCCATCGCTGATGCCCTGGTTGGCTGCGCCAGTGCTGGTTCGTACCTGAAGGGTGTCAATTTCGATCAGGCTGCTGAGCTGGGCGTTCTCTGTCGATGGTGAGTCAATCGGAGTGGCGTGGTGTGGTACCCGTTGAGCAGTCCACCGAGTACGTGGCGGCGCCTGATGGTGCCAGCAGGTAGGGGGATGATGTCCGGGGCGTCGTCTGGGGCTCGTAGGTCCAGTTGCGGTGGGGCCGTATTCGCAGTCACCCCCACGACACTGCTGGCCTGGCACCGGCAACTCCTGGCGCGAACGACGGCCCGTCCTCGGCGGACTGATCGACGAGTACCGCCAGGCTGCCTGAGCTGACGACGTCGCCGTGCTCACAGCACCGAATCGTATTCCCGAGCGGCACAGGCGTCGTGGAAGGCGACCCAGCTCGCCCGGCGCGGCCGGTGAAGGGAGTCCGCGCCTGACGAGCGTCGGTTTGTCCTACGCCGATCGCAGAGTTGACAGTGGGGGTGAGCAGGGTCGGGGACTGGCGCGGTGGCTGATGCTCCGAATCCAGTCCCCGGCCTCCTCAGGAGTGCTGTGTGCCCGGCATCGTGTCCCAGAACGCGCACTGGTGTTCCGTCGAGTACCGGTCGTCGTCGATCAGGGCACTCCTGCCCCCCGCCCGCAGCGACAACATCAGACCCTTGCCCCTGTGATAGCCGGGCCAGACCGTCTGCTGGGCGACGGACGGCCGGCCGGTCTTCGTGAAGGCGCCCCAGTACCGCGTCATCTCGCGGGCGAGTCGGCGCTCGTCGGCGTTGAACAGCGGGGCGATGGGTGTGCCGTTGTTGAAGCTGGGCCAGATGTAGGCGAGTTCCGCGGCGTGGCCGGCCCCCCAGACGTAGCCGGGGATCTGCGTCAGGCCAGGGCCGGTCCGGTGGTCGAACTCGTACGCATAGGTGGGGGTGTACCGCTCAAGGGTCCGGGCGAGCGAGCGGAGCCCGCACCCGCCGATCCCCGCGACACTCCCCGAGTCGGTCATGATCCCGCCGATGAGGTACGCCGCGGTGTACCGGTCGGACGTATCGGGCCAGGGATAGCGGGCGAGGACCTCGTCGGCGCGGGCTCCGGCGAGGTTCTGGACGTAGGCGAGGTAGGCCTCCTTGCCCGCGCCTATGTAGCCCGAGGCGAAGGTGCGGCCCTCGTCACGGTTGGCGCCGACGACCACGGGCACGCGGGTGAATCTTCCGCGGTCCAGCGCCTCGCGTAGTCCGGTCGGGAACGTCGGAGTTCCGTCCACGAAGCCGGCCGAGAAGGTCCGGCTCGCGTCGAGGAGCGTAGCCGCCGAAGCCGACCGCAGACAGCCGAGGACGGCCGCCTGAGCCGTGCCGTCGCAGCCCGCCTGCCGGGCGAACGCCGTCCCGGCGGCCTCTGCCCGGGCCTGCGGCCCGCTGCGACAGGAGCCGCTCTGGATCATGGCGCGGGCGAACAGCCCGCGCGAGCCGGGCGACACGAGGTGACCGCAGACGGACCAGCCGCCCGCGGACTCGCCGTCGATGGTGACCGCACCGGGGTTACCGCCGAAGGCGGCTATGTTGCGCTGCACCCAGCGCAGAGCGGCCTGCTGGTCCATGAACCCGTAGTTGCCGGACTCGCCGCCCTCCTCGGTGAGGGCGGGCAGGCCGAGGAAGCCGAAGGCGCCGAGTCGGTAGTTGAGCGAGACGCCGATGACACCCGTCTCCTTGACGAGCTTCGACTCGTCGTTCTGCGAGCCGCTGCCGTTGGTCAGGCCACCGCCGTGGATGAAGACGTGCACCGGAAGACGGGCGCCGGCCCGCACGCCCGACGGCCGCCACACGTTGATGTCGAGGCAGTCCTCGGTCTCGCTGCGTGGTCCGTTGCCACTGGGCAGGACGGGGCAGGGATTGCCGAAGTCGGCCGCCTCCCGGACGCCGGTCCACCGCGCCGCGGGCCGCGGCGGCTTCCAGCGCAGGGAGCCGGTGGGCGCCGCCGCGTAGGGGATGCCGAGGAACCTCTCGACGCCCTTCGAGGTGGCGCCGCGCACGGCGCCCTTGTCGGTGGCCACCGCGGTCGGCGCCGTCGCGGACGCCGTCGCGGGCAGCAGCCCGACGACGGCGAGGGACATGACCAACGCGCCGCCCAGGGCAGTACGGATTCTGCTGGCAGTCATGGATGGGGACCTCTCTGGCCGGGTGCCGGCCGCATGGTGCGGCCGGCACCCTGGGGGGGGAAGGAGCCGGGCCGGGGCCGGCCCGGCATCGGGCGCCGCTCGTCACCCGGCCGATGTCGCGAGCCGGGCGGTCAGCGGGTGACCTTGACGCCGCCGTGCAGGGGGAGCGTCCGCGACGAGGAGCCGACCCACACCTCCCGGTGCCCGGTGCCGAGCTCCCAGGCGTGGGAGGAGGCGTTCCAGTACTTCAGCTGCTGTGCGTCGACCTGGATGCGTACGGTCTTCGACTGACCGGCGCGCAGATGCACCTTCTGGTAGCCGCCGAGCGAGCGCACCGCCTGGGGCGCGGTGGTCTTCGGGCTCGCGCCGACGTAGACCTGGGCGACCTCGTCACCGTCGCGGGTGCCGGTGTTCTTCAGCGTGAACGAGACGGTCAACGCGCCGTGACTCTGCCGAACCGCGAGGTCGCGGTAGGCGAAGGAGGTGTACGACAGGCCATGGCCGAAGGGGAACAGCGGGGCGGCCTTCTCCTTGTCGTACCAGCGGTAGCCCACGTAGATGCCCTCGGAGTAGTTCTCCTGGTTGTTCACTCCCGGGTACCTGAGCGGGTCGCCGGCGACCGGTGTGGCGGACTCGCTCGCGGGGAACGTCTGGGTGGTCTTGCCCGACGGGTTCACGTCGCCGTAGAGCAGGCGGGCGGTGGCCTCGGCCCCGTTTTCCCCGGGGTAGTACGTGTCGAGCACCGCCTTGACCTTGGGTAGCCACGGCATGGTGATCGACGATCCCGTGTTGAGGACGACGATCGTGTTCGGGTTGGCGTCGGCGACGGCGGAGATGAGCCCGTTCTGGTCGGCCGGCAGGGAGAGGTTCTTCCGGTCGACGCCCTCGGTACCGTCGTCGTAGGCGAAGACGATGGGGGTCTTCACCTGGCGGGCCAGGGCCACGGCCTGCTCCCGGGCGGCCTTCGCGGCCTGCGGGGTGACCCAGTTCAGCCGGATCTTGGCCGGTGCGCCCTGGATGGCTTGGGCGTTGGCCGCGAAACGGTGCGTTCCCGCCGTGAGGTGCACCGTGGCGCTGCTGGAGCCCAGGAAGCCGGTGATGACGCTCTTGCCGTCGATCTTCAGCGCGCCGTACGCGGCGGGAAGGTCGTAGACGAAGGAGTAGTCGCCGTCGGCCGGCACCGTGAGGGTGCCGCTGTAGTCCAAGGGGGCGGCCGGGGTGACGGTGATCGTGCCGTCCGAGCCGACCGGCAGGGCGGGGCTGAGGGACGTCGCGGGAACGGGGGCACCGGTGTTGTCGACGCCGGCCGCGTAGCGCACCGTGGCATTCCGGCCGGCCCGCTGCGTGATGGTGGCCAGCGGCGAGGCCGCGGAGTCCGGTACGACGTGGGAGCTCCCGCCGCCGGTGACCTTCGGTGTCTTCGCGGTCGGGCCGATGAGTCCGATGTTGGTGTCCTCGCCGGTCAGCGGAAGCGCCTTGCCGGTGTTCTTCAGCAGGACCGAGCCGGACTCGGCCACCTTCTGCGCGACCTTGGCGCCGCCCTTCGGGTCGCGTGCGGGCCGCCGGCCCGCGGTGCCGTCGAGGAGACCGAATGTGTCCATCTGGCCCAGGATGCGGGCGACCGAGTCGTTGAGCTCCGAGACCGGAATGGTGCCGTTCGTTATCGCGGTCTTCAGTTTGTCGCCCAGAAAGACGCCGCTCGGCATCTCCTGGTCGAGGCCGTTCACGATGTCGGTCGTCGCATGGGCCGCGCTCCAGTCCGACATGACCCAGCCTTGGAAGCCCCACTGCTCTTTGAGGATCGAGTTGAGCAGTTCGTCGCTGCCGCAGCCGTGACTGCCGTTCACCGAGTTGTACGAGCACATCACCGCACCGGCGCCGGCCTTGACGGCGGCCTCGAAGGCGGGCAGCTCGATCTGACGCAGGGTCTGCTCGTCGACGTTGACGTTCACCCCCATGCGGTTGTCTTCCTGGTTGTTCTCCGCGTAGTGCTTGACGGTGGCCATCAGGCCCTGGCTCTGAACGCCCCTGATCTCGCCGGACACCATGCGGGAGCTGAGCAGCGGGTCCTCGCTGAAGGTCTCGAAGTTCCGCCCCGCGTACGGCACCCGGATGATGTTCGTCATCGGTGAGAGGAGGACGTCCTGGCCGAGCGCACGGCCGTCGCGTCCGATGACCTGGCCGAACGAACGGGCCAGTCGGTCGTCGAAGGACGAGGCGAGCGCGACCGGCGCCGGCATCGCGGTGGCGTGCGCGTTGACCCGTACGCCCGCCGGACCGTCGGTGAGCCGCAGTTCGGGGATGCCGAGGCGGGGAACCCCGGGGATGTATCCGGCCTGGCCGAGGGCACGGGGGTCGGTGCCTCCATGGACGAAGGACAACTTCTCGTCCAGCGACATCCGGGCGATGAGGGCAGCGACGCGGGGAGACACGCTGACGGTGCCCCGAGCGTCACCCGCGCCCACGCCCGAGGCGCCAGGGGCCACGGCCGTGCCCGCGGCAAGGAGCATCGCGCTCGCTCCCGCGATCAGGGCCGTGCGGCGCAACCGGCTTTTCCTGCGACGTCGTACCGATGTCCGATTGAACTCCATGCGGACTCCTCACCAACCGAAAGCACTCGACGATTTGAGTCTGAACAATTCAGGCTCTGATGGACGGAATGGACGGAATTGAGATGGGCGAATCGGGCTGACTGGAGACGACAGCAAGCAACATTTCTCGCCGGGGCTGAGACTGCGCCGACGCTGCCGGACGTGCCGGGGCCGTGAGGTCGGACTGGGTCGTGTCCGCCACGGTGGTGGACCGGGTGACCGCCGCGTGCGGCCGGCTACCGGGACTGTTCGAAGAGCCAGTCGATGACCACGTCGTTCTCGTACGTCTGGGCCCATGCGAAGTGTGGGTTCACCGGTGTCGTTCCGGACGTGTAACTCGTGAACAGGACGTGACTGCGCGCTGCCCGGGCCCGCCGTAGGAGCTCCCGCGACCGGGCCTCGAATTGCGCCTTCGGCAGATCGTTGGCCCACTCTCCGCGGCTGACCGGTGCACCGGCGGCCTCGAGCGCGTTCATCAGTGTCCAGGTACCGGGGTTGCCGAACCGGCCCTCCCGGTAGGGGACGACCGGGTCGTCGACGGAGTGGTCGGCCCACATCGGAATGTGCGTGATCCTCTCCATGGCGGCCGGGTCGCCCCAGCCCGCCGTGGGCAGGGCAGCCGCGAACACCTCGGGTCGCTTCGCCAGCAGGCTGTAGATGCCACGCCCGCCTGAGGACAGGCCGACGACGTAGAGCCGGTCCGTGTCCACGTTGCGGGAGTGCTCGCTCACGAAGGTGTCAATGAGTTCGATCAGCGCGGCCTGGACCTTGGCGTCGGTCCAGTCCGTGCCGTCGGGTCCGTCCATGGGACGGGGCAGGGGGATCTGCGGAGCGAGGACGAACGCGGGGTTGCGGCGCTGTCGTTCCGGCTTGGCGAACGTCACCGCGATCCGGTTGGACGTGAGCTGCGTCATGTTGTTGTCCGCGACTTCGCCACCGCCGTGCAGGGTGAGGACGAGCGGGTACCGCGTGCGCGTCTGAGGATTGCGTACGAATCCCTCGGGCAGGTACAGCCGGAAGTCCAGTTCGAAGCCCGAGGAGTCGGTGAAGGAACCGGCGGCGAAGTCGTCGACCACGGGAGTGAGGATCTCGTTGTTCCGGCTCGCGAACGGACCAGCCCTGAGCACCAGTTCACCCCCCGGGGTGCGCACGTCTGCGACCTGTCTGACGGAGTATGCGCGGTCGAGCGGAAGGGGATCGGTGCCGGCGGCCCGCGCGTTGGAGTCGTTCGGGTCGAGTTCGACGATCAGGCGGTCCCCCGGCCGTCCGGGATCGGATCGGTCGTCCACTTCGGCGACGGTGTTGGGGTAGACCCGGGTCACCGTGCGAGCCGCTGTCTGCTTGCCCACCGTGGCCTTCACCTGGAAGGCGGTGGGCGGGATCACCCCGCCGCGTAAGTCGATGCGATGCGAGTACTGGACAGCGACGGCTGTCACCAGCCAATTGTTCCTCGGCGTCACCCGCGTGACGAGGTCCGCTCGCAGGACCGGATTGGGTCGGGAGGCCGCCTGTCGTCCTTCGGATGTCGCTGTCGTGGTGTCGGCGGCCGCGGCGGTCGCCGTGCTCACGGCCGGCACCGTGACCGCACCTGTCGCGACGGTGAGCACCGTGCGTCTGGTGATCCCTCTCATGGGTCCTCGTCTCAGTCGGTGGGGCACCCGGACCAGGCGCCTCTGTGTGGTCCCGGCGGACGGCCCTCGGCGGCGGTGGGCGGGGCTGGGGGACAGACCGAGGTGTTACGCGAGAGTGTCGAAGCACCAACGGATCCGTGTCCAGCATCGAACCGAGATCTGTTCATGCGATAAGCGCATCAATTCAAAGAGGTGCGCCCTGTACTCGTGGGCCGTGGACCACCTTGCGTCAACTGGCGGCGTACACGGCCGTCGCCCGGGCCTCGACCTCGACTGCGGCAAGCAGTCGGGCGACCTGAGCGGGGTTCGGGACGCAGCGCGACGGGGGCCGAGTAGCCGCCGTCTACTGGGCGACCGCCCCTGCCGGAGTAGATCCGCAACCTGATCATCCGGCTCGGTACCGAAATTCCCGATGGGACTTCCGACACGTGCACGGCGATCTGCGCCGCCTCGGGCACAAGGTCAGCTCCGCCACCGTCCGGCGTGTGCTGCGTGCCGCCGGTCTCCGTCCCGCGCCGCGTAGCCAGCCGGCGCGCGGTGAGTGGGCGGCGTTCCTCAAAGCCCGGGCCAGCCGCATGCTCGCCACCCCGGCAGGTTCTGTGGCAACCCGCGATCGGGCCGCCGAACTCACATCATCCGCGACCGGGACGCGAAGTTCACCGCCACCCTCGACGCCGTGTTCGCCAGTGAGGACATCACCGTGGCCACCAACTCGCACCCAACGACAATCCGAACGTCGTCCCCCTGCCTGCACCCCGGATCAAACGCCGACAAGCCGTCGCAGGCCTCATCAACGAGTTCCACCGAGCCAGCGCCAAACTTCGAGGCTAGTGATTTCCGGGGAATTGAGACGCTACCTTGCACGGGCCCGTCTCAGTGATCGTTGACGCGGCGTGCGTGGAAGGAACTGTGCACACTGTGCATGACTCGGGATTAGTCGAACGCCTTCCTTTCAGCCCGACCCGAGGACCGGAATCTCGTGAAAGAAATCATCAGCGCCGTTCTCTCCGATGACGCTGCCTCCGAAGACTTCGCCGCGCTCCCCGTTCCCGATTCCTATCGGGGAGCGCTCACGCTGAAGGAGGAGGCCGGGATGTTCGAGGGGATCGCTTCCTCGGACAAGGATCCGGAGAAATCGCTGCACATCAGCGAGGTTCCGACGCCGTCGCCCTGCGCCGGTGAGGTGCTGATCGCGGTCATGGCGAGCGCGATCAATTACAACACGGTGTGGAGCGCCATCTTCGAACCACTGCCGACCTTCGCCTTCCTGGAGCGCTACGCCAAGGCCGGGCCGGAGGGTGCCCGGCACGACCTGCCGTATCACGTCGTCGGATCCGATCTGTCCGGGGTCGTGCTGCGCACCGGGCCCGGGGTGCGGCGCTGGAAGCCCGGGGACCGGGTGGTGGCGCACTGTCTGTCGGTGGAGTTGGAGAGCTCCGACGGGCACAACGACACGATGCTCGACCCCGAGCAGCGCATCTGGGGCTTCGAGACCAACTTCGGCGGCCTCGCCGAGATCGCCCTCGTCAAGTCCAACCAGCTCATGCCCAAGCCGGCCCATCTGACGTGGGAGGAAGCGGCCTGCTCGGGGCTGGTGAACTCCACCGCGTATCGGCAGTTGGTGTCCCGGAACGGTGCCGGGATGAAGCAGGGTGACAACGTGCTGATCTGGGGGGCGAGCGGCGGACTCGGCTCGTACGCGACCCAGTTCGCGTTGCACGGCGGCGCCAACCCGGTCTGTGTGGTGTCCTCGGACGCCAAGGCGGAGCTCTGCCGGTCCATGGGCGCCGAGGCCGTCATCGACCGCAGCGCGGAGGACTTCCGGTTCTGGTCGGACGAGCGGACTCCGAATCCCAAGGAGTGGAAGCGCTTCGGAAAGGGGATCCGCGAGCTGACCGGCGGCGAGGACGTCGACATCGTCTTCGAGCACCCCGGGCGGGAGACCTTCGGCGCGTCGGTGTACGTCACCCGCAAGGGCGGCACGATCGTCACCTGCGCCTCGACCTCCGGCTACACCCACGAGTACGACAACCGCTACCTGTGGATGCAGCTGAAGCGCATCATCGGCTCCCATTTCGCCAACTACCGCGAGGCCTGGGAGGCCAACCGCCTCATCGCCAAGGGAAAGATCCACCCCACCCTCTCCACCGTGTTCCCGCTGGCCCAGACCCCGGCGGCGGTGCGGCGGGTCCAGCAGAACCGGCACAGCGGCAAGGTCGGCGTACTGTGCCTCGCACCGGCCGAAGGCCTCGGCGTCCAGGACACTCAGGCCCGCGCCCGTCACCTGCCGTTCATCAACCGGTTCCGCGAAGCCGCCGAGTAGCGTCCCCTGCCTTCCCGCCGCCCGTACCGAGGCCGGCCAAGACTAAGGATTTGCGGGTGCGGTTCGGACTCCACTGAAGACAGCGCGACAGCGCGATCTGGATCGGAAGGGACCGACGAGACTTGGATACGAAGGACGACGCCACAACGGCCTGGATCCGCCGGTATCACCCATCGGGTGGCAGTACGGTGCGGCTCATCTGCTTCCCTCACGCGGGCGGTTCGGCGAGCTTCTTCCACCCGGTGTCAGCACGATTCTCGCCCGACGCCGACGTGGTGGCCCTCCAGTACCCCGGCCGTCAGGACAGGCGCCGTGAGCCGTGCGTCGAGGACATCGGCGTGCTCGCCGACCTGCTCGTCGAGGAGATCCAGGCCCTCAGCGACAAGCCCACGGTCTTCTTCGGGCACAGCATGGGTGCCGTGCTGGCCTTCGAGACCGCCTTCCGGCTCGAACAGCAAGGGGTCAAACCGCCCCACTCGTTGATCGCCTCCGGGCGGCGCGCCCCCTCGACCCGCCGGGACGAGCAGGTACACAAGCGCGACGCCAACGGCATCATCTCCGAGCTCAGGCTGCTCAACGGCACCGACTCGGCGGTGTTCGGCGATGACGAGCTGCTGAGGATGGCGCTGCCCGCGATTCGCGGCGACTACCGGGCGATCGAGACGTACACCTGCGAGCCGGGCCGGAAAGTCCGCTGTCCCATCACCGTCCTGACCGGCGACGCGGATCCGAAGACGACGCTGGAAGAGGCGATCGCCTGGCGGCCGCACACCGAGGGCTGGTTCCAGGTCAAGGTGTTCCCCGGGGGCCACTTCTTCCTCGCCGACCATCAGGCCGAGGTGAACAACGAGATCGCCAGAGAGCTCGAAGCGGCCCGTTCGGCGGGACAGAGCGCTCCGGCAGGACGTTGAGGAGAGGTCTGTGCCGACATCCCGAGAGCTGCCCGCCCTGACCACCGAGGCGCGGCCCGTGCTGGACCCGAGCCCGCTGCGGGAGCTGCGGGCGAGCGCTCCGGTCTGCCGGGTCCGAACGCCGGCGGGTGACGAAGCCTGGCTGGTCACCCGGCATGCCGAGGTGAAGAAGCTGCTCCACGACGAGCGGCTGGGCCGCTCCCACCCGAGCCCGGAAACCGCCCCGAGGTATGTCAAGAACTCCCTGCTCGACCTGCTCGTCGCCGACGACCCGCAGGTTGCGCGCGAGGCGCACGCCCGGACACGCGCCCTGTTCACACCGAACTTCTCGGCGAAGCGCATCCGCGCTCTGCGCCCGCGCATCGAGGAGGTGGCGAGTGACCTGGTGGAGGACTTCGCAGCGCGGGAACGGCCTGTCGACCTGCACGCGTACTTCTCGTCGCCGTTCTCCCTGCGGATCCTGTGCGAGCTGATCGGGGTGCCGGACGAGGGCCGGGAGCGGTGCGCGGCGCTGCTGGCCGGTATGGGCCAGATCGACACCGAGCAGTCCACGGTCACCGGGCCGAAAGCCCTGTTCGACCTACTCGCCGGGGTATCTGCGCGCAAGCGGGCGGAGCCGGGCGACGATGTGATCTCCCGGATGTGCGCGGCGGGCCTCCCGGACGACCATGTCGGTTCGCTGGCCGCGGTCCTGTTGTTCGCCGGGCTGGAGAGTGTCGCGACCCACATCGATCTCGGGGTGGTGCTGCTGTCCGCCCACCCGGAGCAGCGCGACGCGGTGCTCCGGGATCCGGCCCTGCTGACCGGCACGGTCGAGGAGGTGCTGCGGTCCGCCAAGCGAGCCGGGGCGACCTTGCCGCGGTACGCGAGCGAGGACCTCGAGATCGCCGGTGTGACCATTCGCGCCGGGGAGCTGGTACTGCTCGACTTCGCGCTGGCGAACTTCGACGAGCAGGCGTTCGGCGAGCCGGAGCTGTTCGACATCACCCGCTCGCCGAACCAGCACCTGACCTTCGGCCACGGGATCTGGCACTGCGTCGGCGCGCCTCTGGCCCGAGTGGAGCTGAGCACCGCGTTCACGACCCTGTTCTCGAGGCTGCCCGGTCTGCGACCCGCGGTCCCGTTGGACGAACTACGAACGCGGGGCGGCGAGTTGGTCGGCGGACTCGCCGAACTGCCGGTGACCTGGTAGCCGGGCCGGACCGGATTGCGAAAGCGGAGAGAAATGGGAACTGCTGACATGTCGGACGCCGCGAAACTCGTCGACTTCCCGCTGAGACGACCCGGTGACCCCCTCCCGCCCCCGCAGTACGAGGACTTCCGCGAGCGCGAGGGGCTGGTCTGGTCCACCATGCCCACCGGTGCCCGGGTCTGGCTGGTGACGCGGTACGAGGACGTCCGCGCGGTGCTCACCAACCCGAAGATCAGCTCCAACCCCGGACACGAGGGCTTCCCCAGCCCCGGCCGGACCGGCGGGCCGCCCGCGCAGGACCAGGTGCCCGGCTGGTTCGCGGCGCTGGACCCGCCCGAGCACGACCGGTACCGCAAGGTCCTGATCCCGGAGTTCAGTGTCCGGCGCATCAGGGAGCTGCGGCCGCGGATCCAGGAGGTCGTCGACGACTGTGTCGAGGCGCTGCTGGCGAAGGGCAGTCCCGCGGACCTGGCCTCCGACTTCGCGGTGCCGATTCCCTCTCTGGTGATCTGCGCCCTGCTCGGGGTACCGCAGGCGGACCGTGGCTTCTTCGAGTCGCGTATCCGTGTCCTGGTCACGCTGAGCGCCACCGACGAGGAGCGCGACGAGGCGTCCAAACAGATCCTGCGCTACTTCAGCAGGATGATCGCCATCAGGAAGCGGCGCCCCGGCGACGACCTGATCAGCGTGATGATCAAGTCGGAGACGATGACCCCGATGGAGATCGGCGGCGCGGCGATGCTGCTGGTCATCGCCGGCCAGGAAACGACGGCGAACAACATCGCGCTCGGCGCGAGCACGCTGCTGTCGAACCGTCAGTGGATCGGCGACGACCGGGTGGTCGAGGAGCTGTTGCGCTACTACTCCGTCGCCGACCTGGTGCCGCTGCGCGTTGCCCTGGAGGACGTGGAGGTCGCCGGGCAGCTCATCAAGGCCGGTGAGGGCATCGCCCCGCTGGTCGCCGCGGCCAATCACGACGGTTCCGTGTTCTCCTGCCCGCACCAGTTCGACCCCGGCCGCTCGGAGCAGCACCACATCGCGTTCGGCTTCGGCCGCCATCTGTGTCTCGGGGCGCATCTGGTGCGCACCGAGATGGAGCTCGCCTACCGGACGCTGTTCGAACGGATCCCGACGCTGGAGCTGGCCCGGCCCGTCGAGGAGTTGTCGTTCAGGAACAACGGCGTGCTGTTCGGCCTGGATTCGCTGCCGGTCCGCTGGTAGCGCCCTCTGTCCCCGCCCTCCCTCTGTCCGTGAACCCTCCTCCGATGAACAAGGAGCCTGGAATTCCCATGGCCATACGTCTCGCCCGGCTCCCCGCCTCGTCCACGGTGGCCGAAGTCTCCGCGGCCCTCGACCGCGACGGCGGTGTGATCGTGGAAGACCTGATCGACAAGACCACCCTCGGGGGGCTCTGGGACGACCTGGGTCCCGCCCTGGAGAAGACCGGGTACGGGGACAGCTCGTTCGCCGGACAGCGGACCAAGCGGCTGTGCTCGCTGTTCGCACGTTCCCGGCATATGGCGGAGGTGGCGCTGAACCCGCTGTTCCTCGGCGCCGCCCGCGACCTCATCGAGCGGCCCGTACCCAGCTGGTTCGGTCCGCAGCGGACCGAGATCGCGCCGAACGTACAGGTCAGCATCACGCAGGTGATCCAGATCTGGCCCGGGGAGACACCGCAGCCCGCGCACCGCGACGACATCGCGCATATGCTGCCCTCCCCCGGGCCGACCAACCGCGTGCAGATCATGCTGGCGATGGACGAGTTCACCGACGAGAACGGCGCCACGATGGTGTACCCGGGCAGCCACGCCTGGGAAGCGGAACGCGGCCCGCGGCCGGAGGAGGCGGTGCAGGCGGAGATGGAGCCCGGCTCCTGCCTGATCTGGGTGGGTGGGCTGTTCCACGGCGGCGGACCGAACCTCTCCGAGGCTCCGCGGACGGGTCTCACCATGGCCCTGGTGCGCGGCAACCTCCGCCAGGAGGAGAACCAGTTCCTGGCCGTGCCGAAGGAGATCGTCCGGGAGTACCCGGAAGAGTTGCAGCGCCTGCTCGGCTGGGGCCTGTGCCCGCCGTTCATCGGCTGGTACGAGCACGCGGACCCGAACCCCCTGCTCCGCGCCGAGTCCTGAGCGCACCGCGCGCCTGACCGACCGCGTCAGGGATCCCGGGCGCCGTCCCAGAGGCCGACGACCGGATACCGAAGGCCACCGTGAGGGATTATCCTCCCGAACGGTGGCCTTCGGCGTTGGTCACCGGGCCGTGCCGCCGCCGCGCTTCATCCTCGCTCGTTCAGCCATTCGTGCACCCGCT
This sequence comes from Streptomyces sp. BRA346, assembly GCF_052851135.1. Taxonomy (NCBI): domain Bacteria; kingdom Bacillati; phylum Actinomycetota; class Actinomycetes; order Kitasatosporales; family Streptomycetaceae; genus Streptomyces; species Streptomyces sp. BRA346. The sequence goes on from NZ_JAIWIH010000009.1 coordinate 178,542, forward strand.
GTGCGGTCGTCTCCGCGTCCGCCTCAAGCAACGTGAAGTGGTTTCCGGTCACTTCGAGCACCTGGTGGTCAAGCGGCCAGGACGGCCGCGTGGCCTCGAGGAGCAGCTCGGGCACGAACTCGGCAGCCTGTACGAAGAGCGTCGGGGTTTCGATCGGACGCGGCCGCCAGCCGCTGAACAGCCGCGCGTAGTGCGCCATCGCGGTGAGCTGGTCATCGTCCACCGGGATCTGGGGGAATCGCCGCATCAGCCGGTGCGTGGTGGCCGCCATGCCCAGTGCGAGGTCGTCGCCGGCGCCCGCGGGAGTGTCCAGCAGGACCAGCGCGCGCGGCGGTGTTCCAGCCGCCTCCAGTCGCGCGGCGAGGGTGTGGGCGAGCCAGCCCCCCGAGGAGTAGGCGACGAGTGTGAGCGGTTTGTCCCCGAATGCGCGCAGCACCGCGTCCGCCTGCCGGGCGGCGGTGGCGTCGAGATCGGCCGGAAGCGCCTCGCCCGGGCCACAGCCGGGTGTGGGCAGGACCCAGACGTCGCGGGTGCCGCGCAGGGCTTGGGCGAACCGGGCGAACTGGTACGGGCTCGCCGGGGCCACCAGCGACGGGACGCACAGCAGGGGCTCGGCCTCCGAGCCGTCCGACAGCCGCACCGGTTCGGCGCCCGTCGGTCCCTCGCCTCCGGTGTCATGGACCTGGAAGCTGGGGCGCGTTCCTGCCGCGAGGTCGAGCAGGTCCAGCCCGCGCTCGTGCTGCTCCTGGTCGAACGCGTGCCGAAAGAGGTGGGTGACGGTGCCGCCCCGCGCCGTGCCGTCCACTCGTTCCGGCCCGGCCGCCATGCCGTCCGCTCGTTCCGGCCCGGCCGCCATGCCGTCCGCTCGTTCCGGCCCGGCCGTGGCCGCCGGGCCTGCCGTGGCCGCCGGGCCTGCCGACCCGGCCAGTCCGGGCAGTCCGGCCAGCAGATGGGTGGCGAGCGCGCGCGGCGTCGCGTGCTCGAACAGCGCCTCCGCGGTCAGGGCCAGTCCGGTCGCCCGGCTGAGCCTGGTGCGCAGGTCGGTGATCGACAGGGAGGTGAAGCCCATTTCGAGGAACCTGCGGCCGGTTTCCACCTCCGTCGCGTCGGTGTGGCCGAGAACGGACGCGATCTGCGAGGTGATCAGACCGAGCAGTGTCCGGTCCTGTTCCTCGGCCGTCATGCCCCGGAGACGGGCGGCCAGTTCGCGGTGGTCCTCGACGCGCTCCGCCCTCGGAAGGGCCGAACTCCGCTCATGGTCGCCCGCGCCCCACCGCGAGAGGAGCGGTGTCGTCCCCGGCTCGGCCGCCCGGTCCGCCAGCCAGAAGCGGCGGCGCCGGAAGGCATACGTCGGCAGCTCGATCCGCTGGGCGCCGGTCCCGGCGAAGAGCGCGGCCCAGTCCACGTCCGTGCCGCGTACGAACATCTCGGCGGCGGCGGTCAGCAGGCTCTCGATCTCGCCGCGGTCCCGGCGCAGGACCGAGACCGCGGTCTCCACATCGGACGGTACGAGGGAGGTGAGCACCGGATCGGGGCCGACCTCCAGCAGGCGGGTGGCGCCCAGCTCACCGGTCGCGGTCCGCACCGCGTCGTGGAAACGGACCGGACGGCGGATCTGTCGCACCCAGTAGTCTCCCGTCGCCCAGTCCCGCTCCCCCACCGGGCCCCCGGTGACGGTGCTGACCGCTGGGAGCACCGGCTGCCGGTAGGTGACACTTTCGGCGATACGGGCGAAGTCCGCCAGCATCGGCCGCATCAGCGGTGAGTGGAAGGCGTGGCTGACCCGCAGCCGGGACACCCGGCGGTCCTCCGCGCGCGCCACCGCCATCGCCCGCTCGACGGCGTCCTCATCCCCGGAGATCACCACCGCCGAGGGGCCGTTCACTGCCGCGATCGCGGCTCGCCCGGCCTCGGGTGCCGCCTTGGCGGCCTCGTCGAGGATGCGCACCACCTCGTCCTCACCGGCCTCGATCGGGGCCATCGCACCACCGGTGGGCAGTGCCTGCATCAACCGGGCGCGCGCCGCGACCAGTCGGGAGGCGTCGACGAGGTCGAAGACGCCGACGGTATGGGCCGCCACCAGCTCGCCGATGGAGTGCCCGAGCACGACATCCGGGCTCATGCCACAGGAGCGCAGCAGTTCCACGAGGGCGGTCTGCACCGCGAACAACGCCGTCTGGGCATACCCGGTCCGGTCCAGCAGCGCCGCCTCGTCCGAGCCGTCCGGGGCGAACAGCGCCTGACGGACGGTGATGTCGAATCCGGCGGCGCCGTCGAGTTCCGCGTCCAGGTGGGCGCACACCTCGTCCAGGGTCCGGGCGAACACCGGGAACCGGTCGTAGAGTTCGCGGCCCATGCCGACGCGCTGGCTGCCCTGCCCGGTGAACATCCACGCCGTGCGGCCCTCGGATACGACGCCCGACACCACGGAGGCTTCGCCGCCGGCCAGAGCGGTCACGCCCGTACGGAGCGCCGCGTCGTCGGCCCCCAGCACCACCGCGCGATGGTCGAGCAGCGCGCGGGTCGTCGCCAGCGAGAAGCCCACGTCGACCGGGGACCGATCCTGCGGTCCCCGCTCGTCGAGGAAGGATGCGAGGCGGCCGGCCTGTGCGCG